>NZ_KB903032.1:0-2180 GCF_000379565.1 Cupriavidus sp. UYPR2.512
ATCCGAAAGAGTTTACAACCCCACCCGCTATGTCATTGACCGTAAACGACTTTCTGCGGCGCACCAGCCGCCAGGAGTTGTGTGTAATGAGGTGGCCTAAAATACCGCGCAACTCTGCTGACGTGCGTATTCAGAATCCTTGGCAATATCATGTGTGTTTATGCCCGTTCCGAGCGCCGGCGATGCATGACCAACAGCGACCGGATTTCCGATGCTGTCGATAAATGTCGACCTACAGAAGCTGGCACGCTATGGCATTGCCTAGGCGAGGCACGCCGAATCTTCAACGCGGGTATCGGCGGGCAGGCAAGATCGGCGCGCTCTTGAGGGGGGTGGCTCAAGATCGTGCCACCTGTAAGAACACACGGTGCGATAAGAATGCGAGGGCCTCCAGTGTCATCTTTGACTAAAGCCGGTGGCGCACAGCTTCGATGAGATTCTCATTGCCGCGGCGCGTACCGGCTCCGCCAAAGTTTCCGAATAGCGAGCCGTGGGCATGGTGAGTGTGACGGCGCCAGCGAGTTCTTTCAAGGCATTGAAAACCGGAGCTGATACGCCGCTGAGCTCCGGTACGCGATCTCCGACTAGCATCGCAATCCCCTCCTTACGCACTCGATCGTAGAGTTCCCCTTGTTCACCGGAATAGGCGAGCAGTAAGCGGCCACTTGCGCCGCGATCAATAGGGAGGACCTCACCCACCCGTAGGTGATCGCGAACCAGTTGTGGGGAATCAACGCGATAGAGGCAGAGACGGAACTCGCCTTGGCGTACATAAAAAGCAGCGCTCTCTTTGGTTTGTAGCATGAGTTCACGCAACGCAGGCATCACGATTTCTTCAAGCGAAAATGACGCCGCGTAGATTGCATGCAGTCGCGCGATCTGTGGGCCAAGGCTGTAGGTGCCATCTGTTTTGCGCTGGACGAGACCCTTGTGCTGCAAGGATGCTAGGAGTCTCAGTGCGGTGCTTTTATAGAGTCTTGCCTGTTTGGCTATCTCAGTCAGCGAGAAAGAAGTAGCTTCTGGCGTGAACACGTCAAGCAAAGACAAAGCGCGGTCCACGCTCGATGCGCCACCAGGCGCTGAATTCTCATCGGCCTTTGACGTGTTTAGCGGCTTACGGGGCATCGTAGGATCAAGGAAAAAGTGCGGATGTTGACCTCGTAAAGGCGGTACCATAAACTAAATTAAATTTGTCGTTCTGTCATACGGAACAAGCTTGTGGTGTCAACAAAGAAGTCTTTGGGCAGCGAAGTTGGTGCGCGTCATGGGATGAAGGCTATCTATCGAGCGACACGCATCGCCAGCAATCGCCAGCAATTTTCGTGCTCATCTTCATGAAAGAAACCAAGCTATGGAGCGGGGTCGAAAAAGCCTCCGATGTAAAAGTGGGCATCAGCTATCTCGATAGGAAAGACTATGTACTTTCGCACTGTGCCAGATGAGAAGCGACTCGAGGTTTTCACGTCGAGGCCCAAGCGCTTTCGCAGGGTGAATGTTGGATCCGATTGGGCCGACGCCAACGAGGCTGGCAGGTGCGTTGAGAGTTTCCTTGAAGGCCCGACCTTCGATCAAGCGGGGTAACCTCTACGTGACACCGGAGACATTTACTTTACGGATCAAGGGCAGACTGGTCTGCACGATCCAACCGGCCGAGTCTTCCGTCTGAGAAAGTCGGGGCAGTTGGATTTGCTGCTGGGAAATGTTCCAAGTCCGAACGGTCTGGTCCTGTCTCCCGATGAGAAAGTACTTTTCGTGGCCGCCACCCGCGGGAATAGCATTTGGCGAGCCCCACTCCAAGCAGACGGGAGCGTGTCGAAGGTGGGACAGTTGTTCACCTTCTATGGCACTAGTGGGCCGGATAGCATTGCTATGGACCGTCGCGGATGCTTGTACGTCGCACATGCGAGCTTAGGCTACATTTGGGTAATTAGCGCCAAAGGGGAGCCCGAGCGGATTCTGGTGAGTCCGACTGGAGACGACCACGACAAATCTCACATTTGGACCGACAGCGGAGGGACCATCGATTTTTGTGACTGAATCGGAGGCTGGAACGATCCTTCGGGCAACACTGTGAATCTACTGAATGTCACTAGTGTCCGGTTTATTTGAGGGTCATTGGCTTGGAAGCCAATGCTGACGCGGGTTGTGAGGATTCCATGGGTGTCCACGATTTGAATTTC
>NZ_KB903033.1:0-2163 GCF_000379565.1 Cupriavidus sp. UYPR2.512
GCAACCTGTCGCAAGCTCTATCAGTACCTGAATCGGGCTTCACTCGGCTAGCCGCACATCCGCTTTCACCCACAGATTCCGCCGACGAGCCAAAATTCCAATGCTTCGATCGTGTCGGCTCCAAATCATCGCTGCAATGTCCCCATGGCAGCCTGCGAAAGTTGCTGGGTGAGCAGCAGCGCCAGTCGCTTCCTGGGCCGCGAACAGGCGACATAGAACAGGTTTCGGTTGCGCTCGTATGCTGCTAGCCTGTTTGCCGGGATCTCCTGCGTGGAAGCCAGTTCGAGCATCTCGTTGAAGTTATACTGGTTCCATCCACGCCCGATTATCATGAGCACATTCTCGAATTCCGCGCCTTTCACGCCATGCTTCGTCTCGAAGGGTGAAAAGCCTTCGAGATAGCTCCTTAATGTCTGGATCTCTGAGTAGGGTACCGCGCGCAACTTATCGACCTCGCTCAATGCGGCGGGCATCTCTTCGCCGGCGTCCCGATCAAACTCGGCGAGGTCACGCTCGCGATCCTCGATCGCGTCGGGCAGTCGCGGCCGGCGCGCGCGCCGGAGATGATCGAGAACCTCGCCGACCGAGGCGTTCGTCCTTAGGACGAACAACTCATCCATCCTCCGCGCCCACGCCGTCTTGTCGGCCGGGCGCCGCATGGGAGGGACGCTCGATCCCAGCGCTTCGAACATCATCCCATATTTGCGATTGGCAAAGGCCTCGCAAGCGGGCTCCAGCACATCGACGAAATAGGAGATGTAGGGATGCTCCTTACGGGTGAAGGACTCGTTATAGCGAAACACAGTCGGCAGGCTCGCATAGCCCTGTTCGGCCGCGAGCACCCGATGGGTGAGCATCAGGACTTGGTGCTCGTCGGCTGGATGTTCCATCCGCTCTCCTCGAGCCGGGCACGCACGTTCACCAGCGCCGCATGGGCCACCTCGGGCGGTAGATCGCCGCCCCAATGCCCGCCGGTGAGCCGCTGACCCGGCCAGCCATTAGTGTGGAAGAGCCGCACCTCGCCGACCGAGTCCGGATCATCGACAAACTGGGGGAGCTCTGGACGCATGGCATTTAGCTTTTCGACCACTGTCTGGACGGACCGAAAATTAGCTTCTTTGCCGATCTCCTCGACCGCGGGGTGTTCCAGCTTGCCGCATCCATTCCCGTAGATCTTCTGCCAATGGTCACCGAAGAATCCGAAAAGCGGTGCACCCTCGGCGCCAAGGAAGTTCTCCTTAATAGCCTCTATCCAGTCTGCGTCGGTGTCCTGATATTCGTCGATCAGGATGATGGGGTAACTGTCTGCCAGCAGCCGGCGGAGCTTGAGATTGGCCATCAAGGAGATGGTGAGCGGAAGAATATCGTCATGATGGAGTGAGACCGACTTCTCACGTATTACGCGATATCCGAGGCTATACTCGATCTGCCGATCGCCGAGGCCACCGGCTTCCGCGATGCGGGCCTGCCAAGCGGGCATCGCCTGCACTAGCCCACGTAGTTGCCTCTGGAAAGCCCCGATGAGCGACCAACAGAAGCCATGATTCGTGTCGCAGCGGATGATCGGGTGGCGATCGGTGCGAGCCTCGATCTCCTCTCTGGCGACATTGGTGTAGGTGATGCACGCGATCTGCTGGTCGCGCCGCGGCATCTCTCGCTCGTGCCGCTTAATTAGAAATTCCAGCGCCTTGATGAGCGAGTAGGTCTTGCCCGCTCCCGCACCGGCCTCCAGTCGGAAGCTCCGGCCCTCGGTCAACGCCGCATAAATACGTTCGAGTGCCCTTTGGCTGGCCGTCTCGGCGGATGTTTCAGGCACCGGAAGGCTCCGCAGCTTCACCTTCATTGGCAACGGCGGCGATCGCTTCAACGAGGTTCGGGACTGCCGCTGGCACTTCCTCGGCTGCGAGCCAACGAATGCCGTCGCCAAGATATCTCGGCGCGACCCACTCGGTATCTTCGATCGAGTAGGTGAGAGCGAAATCCGACTTCTGGTAGATGGCGGCCTTTGCGCTAGCAGCATGCTCAAGGGCGTTCGCATTGGCGCCTTCGATTCCGAATTTGGCGGCGTTGGCTAGTGCAATGTTCCATTCTGTTTGGAACTTAAGCGGCGGTTGGCACGAATGACCTTCTGTAGGATGTCGCGAGCGCTCTTGGTCCAGATGA
>NZ_KB903034.1:0-2041 GCF_000379565.1 Cupriavidus sp. UYPR2.512
CCCGGCCAGGGCCCGCACCGCGACCCACGCTTCGGCCTCCTGCGGCCACTTGGACAGCGCATTCAGGGCCTCGGTCACGTCCTGTGCGTTCATCGACTTGCACAGCTTTTTGTCGATGGCGACCCGCCCGGCCAGGGGCCGCGCACCGTCGCGCGCGGCCGCCTCCTCCGGCCACTTCGAGAGGGCATTAAGCAGGCTTGAGATGTCCCGGCTGTTCAGCCTATCGATCTGGCCGTCCGTCCGAAGATGCCCGACAAGACGCACCACCGCTTCGAGGCACTTCCCGTGTTGCGCCGCCTTGGACAGCGCATTGCCCAGAATGGCCGCCTCCTTGGCTCGGAGCCCTTTCGCCGCGCCCCGCCTCAGCACTTGCGCTGCGATACGTTCCAGCGCCAGCCGGCAGATCTCACTGTCAGCATGCTTGCTCAGCTTGTTGGCGAGATAGGCGTAATGTGCAGCCGGCAGGTCCTCGCACCAGTCGGTGTCCACTACATAGTGCGCCGCCAGCTCCACAGCCTCACGAACTTTTCCGCCGCCTCCAAACCGGCCTTGCGGTATCTGCAGTTTCTGCAGATACCGATCCAGAAAACGCACGTTCTCGTCGGCGTACTCCGGGCACAGAAAGACCAGCGCGCGCCCGTAGCCATTACGCCGCGCCAGCACGTTATCCGCTGCCATGAGGAAACATCGTTGCGGAAAGCCATCATCCCGCCTTTCCCGTAAAAGCAGCTGTTGCTGCTCGCGCCGTTGCTCCACGACCTGCTGGCCCAACCCGTGTGGATATGTCAGGTATTCCGCCAGACACGGGCTGCGGCGCCGTATTTCATCCGGGCCGATGCGTGCCGTTGTACGCTCCCTGTCATCCAGCGCATCCTCCGGATCTCGCACCGTTCGCTGGCGCGATGGCCCCCCTGTCTGAGCCCGGGACTCCCACACACCGATTCCCGTCAGGACCGGCCGATCCTGATAACCGGGCTGGTTGTGCGTGCCCTGACGCGATGACGACGGCCCCGGCTGGCTCTGGCCGCCGGCCATCTTCCGCTCCTTGTCCTCATCGGGCCTCTCGCGCCGGGGCAAGTCGCGCAGGGGATACCCGGCGTTCTGTTCCCCTCCATGAAGCCTGGAGGAGAACGCCCGCTGCCGCTGAGCGCCCGGGTCAGGCTGCATCCTGCGCGCCTCACGACGTACTGCCAGCGGCGCCAACAGCATGTCAGGGGCCGTACCTGTGTGCCGACCCGCGGGTCCCTCTCGCCACGCCAGGGATCGTCTGGGTGCCGACTCCTCAACCCTTTCATTGCCACCGCCATCATCTGGACTTACCGGCCTGTCGATTTTCATTGCGGCATATCCAGGGATTTGCAGGGCGTTGTCACGTTATAAGAGCAATCGTCAATACGGGGTATGCGTGCGGGACGGCATGATCAGGCGGCCAGCGCTTGAGGAGCCGGAATGCTTTCAATCACCAGCATGGAGAATCGCCTCTTCCAACGGGAGCGTTGCCTGCATTCTTTGCATCCGGCTCAGAAAAGTTTAGGTTCGAGGGCACCGATCGCCGCATCCGCTGCGGGCAACTGGCCGCCAATAGCTCCATTGAGAGTGACGCCGTATCTTGCCGCCGATGTAAGGCGACGCGAAGTATTGCGCAACAATGCGAATCGTCGCCATTGAGGCGTCTAGCAGTAGCGACGGTGTCATCGGCAACTTGAAAGTCGTCGAGAGCTTGTAACGGACCGGGCTAGCAACCAGTTGTAAATTTCATTGTTGAGCCGAGATTTTTTTCGGAGAACCTTCGCAACGCCAGGCGACAACGTCTTTCGCAAAATTCGTTCCTTCTCCACTGGTTCTTCGGGCGAATTCTTCATGCCATCGCATCCGCAGTTGGAAGGATCTGAAGTGGTTTCGCCCGTCGCCCGACGACATGTATCAGCACATCGATTCGCTGTTCACCAAGGAAGCCGTGGACTGGGATCTGATCGCCTGCCACTTGCCGGACATGCTGCAGGTCGCACAGTCGATCCGCGCGGGGCGGATCTCGGCGTCG
>NZ_KB903035.1:0-2152 GCF_000379565.1 Cupriavidus sp. UYPR2.512
CAGGCTTCCATCCCAACGACGCTTGGCGGCAGAGTCGCAAAGAATTCGGCCACCTGGGCACGCTTCAGTTGCTTCTTCAACGTCGCCTTGCCGCGCTCATCCACGCCGTGAACCTGGAAGATATTTTTCGCCAAGTCGATACCTACCGTCGTGATCGTCATGATGGATGCCCCTGTTCGAGGGGTTGCAGTGCCCCCCAACTTTGGCATGCATATCCCGTTACGGGGAGGGGGCGTCCATCTCATTAACGCCAGTCTTATCGCACAGAGCACTGAATTCCCTTAGAGCGCATTCGGGTGACAAATTCAGCCGCCTTGCCGGCGCAGATATCGGGGTATTGGCGGAGCGCCATACGATGTCCTGCTTACCGTCTTCGCGGCGATAAAGGCTTCACAGCCGCCGCCTCCGTCGATCCACGACGGCGCGGCTTCCCCGCGCCCGTCCCCCCACACTTGAAGTGAAGGGCGGCGTCGGCCCCACGTAAGTAAGCACTACTTTCGGCTGACCACAGCAAACGGGCACTCTGTGGGTAAGCAGCAGCCATTATAGTACTGGCAAGCATGCTAACTTCGCCAGGAGTGTCGCAATTTCGCTATTGCGGCCGATGCCAGTGCCAGTTTGTATCACAGTGGTCGGATCCAATATCCGTGTCGTAAACCCCTTTCAACACATCCAGTTCGTCGCACTCGGAAGTTGTGCAAAAATATGCGTCTCTTTCAGACATTCAGGATTCCCGTCTTGATACAGTGGGGCTGCCTCTAGTCGGAATTTCCGTGTCTAAAAATATTTTCGAAGCTAGGGAATCGCCGGTAGAGTGGAAAAAATGCCTATGAAATTTCTCTTATGGTCCGCGGAAGAAGAAGCAGTGCTCCGGATGTGCAAGTCCACGTTGGCCCGAATGAAGCTCGCGCGGGCGTGTTCTCGGCAACGAGGTTGGTCGTGCAGACGTCCTCAGCGGATGCCCTCCGGTAACAATAAGGAAACGGTGCATCGTTCGCTTTGTGTATGAGATTACACTCCATTATTTCCAAATGGCTATATGAAGATGGGCGCATTAGTTCCTCAATCACCATTACTCCGTCTCGGTACTGACCGTTTACTCAATGGATCAAGGACGAAGTCATGAATCTGAACAATGTCATTGAAGGCGGCTATGCTGGCAATGTGGAAGATGGGCAACCCCGAAGCCCAAGTAGCGGTCAATTTCCTGTAACTAGAACTTCCACAGCACCCCAAATACCTCACGGGCTGAGTGGGATCCCTGCCGAAAGGGTCTCCGATTTTTTGCAAAATGGCCTTCCAAATGGCCCCTCGCCCTTTGGAGGGATCAGTCTAGAAGACTTGCCTCACAAAAAGGGGAATTGTGCATGCACTCCGCATGTCTCGAACTCTAGGAGCTCCAGCGTGGGCAGCTCCAGCACTTCCTCTCCCACAAGGCTGAGCACATCGTTTTCCGATTATCGGACGGCCGAGTTGAGCAACGCAAATGCCAATGGGATCTGTGTCGGCCTCACAGCAGCATGGCTCCTCAATCGCAACAATAACAGCGCCCCTGATCGGATGGCCGCCTTGATGCCTGGATCGGTAGCGCACGGATTGGCTTCGCAGTGGCAGGAACAGTATCAAACTCACAAGGCGGCGCTTAGGAGCCGGGGGATGTCAGCTTCGCAGGCGGACCTCGATGCACAAAATGCCATGCTGAACGAAGCTGGTCTAAAGCCATCGGGGCGTGAAAAGAAGTATCGATTTAACGACCCCATGAGTTTGTCAAACTTGTGCAAGGAAATCGCGAAAGGTGGATCAACACATCTACTCAGCCTGTATTTTGCATCTGGCAACGCGCACATCGTTGCGACATCAACGTCCAACGGACAAACCGTGCTCTTCGATCCAAACTATGGAGAGTTCAATGTTGCTTCGCACGACGTCGACTCATTAATTCAAAGCCTGAGCAACCGCTACAAGAATCCGAACCGACAGCATTTGTCGACAGTGACCACGCAGCGTGTGTTGGGGGAATAGATCCTTTATGCAAAAGAACTGCCGGCAAACCGGGACATTACTCAGCAGTCGGAAATATAGGCGACAGAAGGAGCCTGGAAGAATGATCGAACGAGACACGGCTTTTGCCGGACATCCGCGAGCTGCGCCT
>NZ_KB903036.1:0-2139 GCF_000379565.1 Cupriavidus sp. UYPR2.512
TAGCTATCCACGTCCACAATCTCCGGACCCGCTGGGTGCGAGGGCCCGACGACCGACTGCGGGGTATTCGGATCGAACTCGCGGCTGCCGTAAGGTATCCCGTAGCCGAGCGACGAGAGACCGGCAAACGTGGAACCCGACTCCTGGGGGCAGGGAGCTTCCCCTGCCGGCCCGATGACCGACTGCGGGGTATTCGGATCGAACTCACGGCTTCCATAAGGCATCCCATAGCCGAGCGACGAGAGACCGGCAAAGGTGGAACCCGACTCCTGGGGGCGGTTATACCCCTCCCATGGGCTCAGGCCGCGAAAAAAGGAACTGTGACTGGAATCTGGTTGAGCATGCTGTTCATTCGCAAACGCCCCCAGCGCTTCCTGCCACTCAGGCCAAGGCTCATTCGGTGTATGGAAGGACCAGGAGCTTCCTGGATGCCGTTCGGGCGCAACCTGTCCGAGACCCATATTCAGTAGCGCACGAATTCCTCGCCTTGCCAACTTCACTGTTTCCTCTCCAATTTTTTCCGGCTCTGCGAGGGCGCGGTCGATGTCCGCATCCAATGCATCAATTTGATCCGGTCCAAGGCGCCCGTTCATTGCCGGCAACTTATTCTGGCGTAGCCAGGTACTGAAAGCGCCGAGACCATATGAATACGATTCAACAGTTCTCTCCGTATGGTTATACACCGGCGCCCGGTCCGCTAATGATTCAATAAGATCCCTGTCTTGATCGTATGGCTTGATAACTGTCCGCTTATGAACCCCAATGTCACGACCACTGTGCGTGTTGCGAGCGGATCGTAGACCGAGGACGGAATGTTTATGCTCCTTTCCAGCGTCGAGTTTCAACGCTAGGTCATCCAGTTCAGGATCATTAATTCTGTCCGCGATGCCGGGACGGTTGTCCGCGGTGAGCGCATTACTCAGACGTGTCAGTCCGATAGCATGGTTCCGGATCGTTCTGGGCGCGGCGTCCGTCGTGGCGAGTGCAGTCTGCTCGAACGCACCAATAAACTCCTTATCTGTTTTATTGAGCGCCTGTTCCCTCGCTTTGTTGCCCTTGACACGACCGCTGTGCCAGTTGCGAGCGAATTGTAGACCACGGACCGAAAGCCTATTCGGCTTTCCAGTGTCGAGTTTCGACGCTAGGTCATCCAGTTCAGGATCATTAATTCTGTCCGCGATGCCGGGACGGTTGTCCGCGGTGAGCGCATTACTCAGACGTGTCAGGCCGAGAGCATGGTTCCGGATCGTTCTGGGCGCAGCGTCCGTCGTGGCGAGAGCAGTCTGCTCGAACGCATCAATAAAGTCTTTATCTGTTTCATTGAGCGCCTGTTCCCTCTCTTTTCCGATTGCAAAAAACGTTCGACGCACAGGCCCGGCCTCTTGCCTGACCTTACTTCCCCGGTTCAACCGCAAGTCGTTCAAGCCCTGAATAGCCTCCGACAGTTGTCCGGATCCGTGTGCTGGCGAACCGGGCGGAAAATCGGCGTTTTCTGCCTGGTAGGCCGCCTGCTGCTCCTGCAGCATCGCATACTGCCGGCTGAAACTTTCCGTGTCCCATGGATTACATAGATCGCGATCCAATTCATTCGCTCCTGGTAAGCAAGGTCTGCGCAAGTGGGTTGTTCCCGTGCGGCGATCTGCCACATCCGTCGAAAGCTTTTTTAGGTGGAGAACGAGCAGTGCCCCGCCTGTCAGCGGCGGCGGCGCTGACACAACTATGGCGGCCCGGTCAGAGTTTGGGCTTTAGCGAAGCTCCTTGCGCCGCCCACAAATCCCGTTGTGCCAAGAAGTGGTAGTTTAAGCGACATCATCCATCAAAGCCGGATAGCTGGTCTTTTCATCACCGAGCCGCCGCTTAATGAAGCGAAGCGGGCAAGCGTCCGGCCACGCTCGCAATTGCCACTGAGGGCGTTGTCAACTTGAGGCGGGTGGTCAGGGCGATGGCGGAGAAGATGGGCTCTGCTGCAAATAGGCGGTCTGTATATGAACGCGCCCCGATTGCGCCAGTGTTTCGTGTGTTCCGACATCGACAGGATGGGTTGCAGCGGCGTGGTTCAAAACACGCGATTTTTGCGTTACAGGGACGAGCTTAAGCAGCCTGCGTGAAACGCAGGAATGTTAAGGATTCCGATGCATA
>NZ_KB903037.1:0-2136 GCF_000379565.1 Cupriavidus sp. UYPR2.512
CGCTCCTCGCCCTGTCAACTTCTGCATCCACCCCGCTGGTCGCCCCATAAACACCTCCTCCATCAAAGGTGTTGCGACGACCGGTTGAATCCGCCCAGGACATCCTGATCGCGGTGGTCGATGGCCTCAAGGGGTTGACCGAAGCCGTGACCACGGCCTATCCCCGCACGACGGTGCAGACCTGCATTGTGCATTTGATCCGCAACAGCCTGGACTACGCCAACTACAAGGAGCGCAAGGTGCTGGCACAGGCGCTGCGGCCCATCTACAGCGCGGTCAGCGAACAGGAGGCCGGGCAGGCGCTGGAGGCCTTCGCCGACGGTCCGTGGGGCGCCAAGTACCCAATGATCGTGCAGTCATGGCGACGTGTCTGGGAGCACGTCATACCGTTCTTCGTGTTCCCGCCCGATATCCGGCGTGTGATCTACACAACGGATGAAGTTGACAAGCGCCAGCCGCTCTCTCACTCGCTTAAGGCGTCCGTATTGGTGGCCACGGAGCGCGTACCGCAGTCGCCTGCGGTCGCGCTTGCTTCCAGCGCGAGAACAGGCGTTGGTAAGCCTGCTCGGCTTGCTCGCCGGCTGCACGCTCCAGATCCCGGACGGACTTCAGATTGTAGGCGGCAGCGGACCCCTTGCGGCTACCGCGACGCGCAGGAGGCACGCCTGCCTGCAGTTCCAGCTTACGGGTCTTTCGCGCAGTCAGCGCTGGGCGATCCCAGGCGAAGGATTCGTTACGCGTGAGGACGTGCCAGACGATGATTGCCAGCTTGCGTGCCGTGGCAACAGCCGCGATCTGCTGACCGCGACGATCGCGGACACGTAGGAAGAAGGCTCGGACGGGGCCGGCCGATTGGGCGGCGGCCCAGGCAGCCTCGACCAGCATGGCACGTGCGTAGGAACGTCCGCGCTTGCTGATGCGTCCATGCTTTGCAGGCTGCAGGCCGGATTGGTAGACCGAAGGATTGAGGCCAAAGTAGCTGACCAATTTCTCCGGCGAGCGAAAGCGAGCGATATCGCCGATGGCCGAGATCAACCCGATCGCAACGGTGGTGTTGATGCCGGTGATGGTCAGCAGCTTGCGCAGCCTGTCATCCTGAATAGCGGATTGGGCCAGGATGCGCTCAACCTGCTGCAGATTCTCTGCCAGCCTATCGAGCTCATGCAACCGCTGGTCGACCCCGATGCGTTCGTCCATGGGTAGCGGCTGCAGGCTCAGCCAGGTCCGCCCTTTCTTGCCAAACAGGTCTGTCGCGGGACACCGCTCGATGAGATGTGCAGCAAGGACAGCGTGAATCTCATTCTTGAGCCGCGTTCGCTGCCGCACGATCTGGGCGCGGCGCGACACCTGCCGCCGCATCGGTTGCGTGGCCTCGTCTGGAATCCAGACCTCGGGCAGGAAGCCACTCGCATAGAGTTGCGCAAGGATCGCATCATCGATCTTATCCGTCTTCACGCGGGCTTCTGCGATCAGGCGGACTTGCAAGGGGTTGGCGACGATCACTCTGCCGACATGACCTGTCAGCACATTCGCGATGGCGATCGTGTTGCCGGTCGCCTCGAGTATCGCGTGGTCGTCGGGCTTTAGCTTGGCAGCAAAGCGTTCCAGCTCGTCGCGTCGCAGTCCGACGCGCCCGCCGGCGCGTAGCAGGCCGTTCTCCAAATAGGCGATCTCGGCCACCGATCGCGATACATCCAGTCCTATCACTCGCATTGGCGTCTCCCACGGGAAACATCGCAAATGGGAGCCGGTGGGACAGCACGACAACTACGGATTCGCGCTCGCAGCGCAACCGGGCGGGTCGCAGGGGCGGCCAACTACTAACACGAGCTCGCAGCTCAACGTATATGAACGGCCTGCCCACCCGAAGTGCTCCCCGGTGCCCCTGTCCCGGATGGTCGAACCATACACCAAGTTACGCGGTGAGGAGTGAGAGGGCACCGGTTCCTATCATGCCGGTTACCAATGCCATTGAGAGCTTGAACATGCAGTTGCGCAAGATCATCAAGACCCGTGGCCACTTCCCTTCGGATGAAGCTGCGATCAAGTTGCTGTGGCTGGCACTGCGCAACGTACTGACCAAGTCCGTTCGCACGACTTATGACTGGAAGTCCGCCATGAACCAGTTTGCTATCC
>NZ_KB903038.1:0-2121 GCF_000379565.1 Cupriavidus sp. UYPR2.512
TGTATTGCTCAAATCGCTCGCTCGCGCTCATCGCTCTTCATGAACTGTGCCAAGAAGTTTATAGTATGGCACATTTATGACACAGTAAGACTAGGCCCTACGGGCCAAACCCCGCCTCCAGCAGAGGGGGGTTGCAGCGTATGCGGTTGTAAACGACCCCCTTTTCTATTAACCTCCGGGCTAGGAGGAGTAATGGGGAGCGAATATGGCTCAGCAGGGGCAGCTTTTTGAAGATTCTGATTCGGGTGTCGACTCCGAGCTGACGGATCTCGCGCCTTCGCGCGACCAATGGCTGCGCGTACCAGCGCTTGCGTTTGAGATGTGGGTGCTGCATGTCGCGACCAGCGATGGACAGAGCGCCTATTCGGACCAAACCATTCGGCAGTACCGGTCGATGTTCAACGGGTTCATCCGGTATGTCGCCGAGCGGCACACGACGGTCCTTTCGGCCGGGCCGGCACTTGTGCATGACTTTCTGGTTTCCCTGCAGGGCCGCGATCCGAGCGAGCCTGGCGTAGCCGGCCAGAAGGCTAAGAGCATTCCGGCCCATCGATCGACGCTCAAGCGGCACTCCGACCTGATCGACGACGTGATGAACCACCTAGTCGCCCGTGGCTACCGCAAAGCGAACCCGGTACTCGAGGCCACGCAGATGCTGCGCGGCCGCCAAAACGCCACGCGAATTGTGTGCATGCCGACGGAGCTCGACGCGCGGCTGCAGACCTATCTCCTCGAAGAAATGGACGTGTCGACTTGGGCCGGCAGGCGCACTCGGGCGCTGCTGGCTTTGCTCGCCGGCGGCGGCGTCACAGCTTCACAGGCAGGTGAAGCTCGCCTTCACCAGTTCGTCTTCAATGACGCCGTGCCCTCATTCGACTGCACGCCGGAGAATGGGCAGGACGGCTACCGCGCGGCACTGGCGCCGTTTTGTGTCGAAGTGCTGCGGGAATGGGTAAATGAAAGAGAGCGGGGCGGTGGGCCGAGGAATGCCGAGCCGGACGTGGTGTTTCCCGGCAAGAACGGGGAAGCGCTATCGGGCGTAAGTGTGTACAAATCCGTGCGCGACGTGCTACGCACGATTGGCTTCCACGGCGACGACATGGGCCCGCGGGTTTTGCGCACGACTTACGCACGCCGGCAGCTGCTTGCCGGAGCGACGGTGGAGGAGGTGACAGCGCTTCTAGGCATTCAGAATACCCGCATGGTCGAACGCCTGGTGCGGATGACGCCAACCCGTACGGGTTACATACCGGTCTGATTGAAGGGCACTAGCCGCGTGTGTCGAAAAACGCGGAAAGCGCAGAAATCCCTTGAGAATATGCATCATCGTGGCAATATCGCGTCCAGTGCCGTGTGCATCCGCACTTCGCACCGCGCATTGGCACATCAACTTTCGAGACCACCAAGAACCCCAAAATGGTAACCAAAGCTAAGACGACGACTGCCAAGCCCGCTGTGAAGCCGGCCGCTAAGCCTGTGGCCAAGAAGGCAGCTGTGAAGACCGCAGCGAAGGCAGCACCGAAAGCCGCCGCCGCGGCACCGGTAGCCAAGCCGCTGAAGGATACGTTCAACAAGTCCAGCCTGCTGGCGCACCTGGTCGCACAAACCCAACTGGATGCCAAGACGGTGAAAACCGTGCTAGCCCATCTGGAAAACACGATCGTGAGCACGCTGCACAAGAAGGGCGCCGGCGAGTTTACACTGCCGGGTCTGCTGAAGGTGTCGGCGATCCAGGTTCCCGCCACGAAGAAGCGCTTCGGGAAAAACCCCTTTACTGGTCAAGAGCAGTGGTTCGCGGCCAAGCCAGCCTCGGTGAAGGTCAAGGTACGCGCCCTGAAGAAGCTCAAGGACGCAGCTGCCTAAGGCTTTAACCTGCTAAATAGACGGGGGCAACCACTGGCTGGTGTCCCCGTTTTTTGTTTGCAGGTGAAAGGATCTCGGGCACGCGGGATGCGTTCGCATTAAATGAAATGGCGGCAGGCCCTGGCTCTGCTCGATCCGACGGCGCACGGCAAGGGGGCTACACTCCAATCCACCCAAGATAAGGACATCAGCAAGCCTTATAGGCGGCATGTCGATGAGGTTTCTGGCGAGGCGGACGTGGTTTAGCGCGATCCGGTC
>NZ_KB903039.1:0-2051 GCF_000379565.1 Cupriavidus sp. UYPR2.512
GAAGTTCAGGGGAGAGGGGCATGCTTGCTCCTGTGAGTTGGACGAGCAGCCATTGTCGGGGGCGAATTCGGCGCGGATGCGGAGGGTTTTCCTAGCGGGATTGCATGCCCGAGCGCGGCACTTGTCCCAAATACAAGAGTGAAGTGTTGTCAACTTGCAACCCTGAGAGGCTGGGTACGACCTAAAATTGTCGGCCCTTCAATTGGCAAGGGCATTCGCGCACACAAGGGAGACAAATGTCGGCGAGGTATGAGGCCCGGAAGAGGTTCAATGAGCAGGTGCAGAATGCGGTCAATGAGGCACAGGAGACGGTGCGAGGACTGTTGGAGGACCCTTCAGCTCAAATTGAAATTGTCCATACATTAGAAGTGCTGGACATCATTCGTGGCTGGGGAGCGACTGCGCAACTAAACTGGGAGCTGGCTCGCCGGAAATGCAGCTCGACGACGAAGAGCTGCTTCATCGGGATTCGCACTAGGGATGTAGTCTGTATTCTCAGTCTCTTACGGGTGAGCCGTGCAGGGGAACTTACGACACTGCTTTTCCTGGAGCGGGACTCGGCCAATACCGAGATCGCCGGCTTGGGCTTTATTGCAATCGATGTCGTACTCGATGCCGTGGCGCGGTACTTTGAATCCGATCTTATTGTGATTGATAAGCCACTAAAAGTGGTGGTCCCATTCTACGAGGCGAACGGTTATACGAAGGCTCGAATGATCGGCAAGACGGTGAGTACGATGACGCGCCCCGCCAAAAAGCAGTAGAATACTCCTAACGAACTTTCCGATTGATCAGATGTGATCCCCGAGCATTCGGGCACGAGAAATCAAGAGGACCTCACTATGGACCTGAAAACTGGCCGTCTGGCACCAAAGGTGCGTCGCACTAAAGACGCTGCAGATGCTGCAGCGGTGGACCGCGTGCGTGCTCTATTTGCTCGACCGGAAATGAGCGTTGAGGCGTTGAAGAAGCGCGCTGAGATCGCTAAGAATTGGGAACAGGCGAATGGCATGGGCGGCGCGTACGCCGGCGTTCGGCGCTAAAGCCGTCTCCCCAGCAGCAGCACAGAAAAAACCCTGCGTTGCAGGGTTTTTTTTCGTCCGCTTTGTGCGGACGCAGCGCACGAGCTATCAGCTGGCTGGGGATGCATGACCAAACAGGCCGCGCAGAGCTAAAGGCGATATTTTGCTCTCCGGCGCAGTTCGGCAAGCGTCTCATGCTCCGGCGCGGAGGGCTCGACTTCGAGGCGCTGAATCAGGTTCTCGATACCGTCACCCCAGAGCGTCGAACTATTGGGCAATATCCTCCAGAGGAGATCAACCAATGCCGGGCAATGGTCTGCAACGATTCGTTCGTCGATCTGATAGAAGAGTGATCCTGGCACGCGATCCGAAGCTTGGACGAGTCGACGCTGCAAAAGCGTTACGGCTTCAGTGAACCGAGCAGGAATGGCCAGAGCAAGTCCGACGAGCCGTGCCGTCATTTCGGTAGTTCTCACAATGCTCTGCAGCGGCCAGACCTTGTCAATAAACCTCAACGCCTGATCGTCCATGGTCCCCGCAGCCTTCTTGCTCCACATCGCCAGGTGCCGAATGACAAGCTCGCGGAAGACGTTATCAGATCTGACAAGAATCTCTCGCAACTGAAGATCGGAAACCTTCTCCTTCTGAGCGGGGCCGTCTTTTTCCAGCCAGCAGTTGAGCAATGTGGCTGCGAGCACGCCAACGGCACCCTTTGGGAGTTGCTGCTCATAAAGCCGTTCGAGCATGTGTGGTCGAAGCTCTTGGACCAGACCCAATGGCAAAGTCTTAGTTGCGAGCGTGCCTTGAAAGAACGGGTCCGAGCTCTCGGGCGATGGCGCAAGTGTCAATAGATGAGCTCGCACCCACTCGGGATCGTGAGCGTACAACCATTCCAATCGCGTTGCGATCATAAAGATCGCACGTTGCCGATGTGGTGTGCGTGAGCACGGGATTCGATGGGCGCACGGGCACGGTAAATGATGGGTGGCTGCGGTCTGGTCCATCGCCAATGTTGCAGGTCGTCGGGTG
>NZ_KB903040.1:0-2027 GCF_000379565.1 Cupriavidus sp. UYPR2.512
AAATCGCCGGCAATCGCGACTAGGACCCCCGAGAGGATGGCCAATCCAGCGTTCAATATTGCGTTGTCAGAGTGAAGCAACGCACCGAAATTGATCGTGATAAGCGGCTTAATTCCAAACGAAGCTAGGCCTGCCGCATATAAATTCCATATTACCGCACCGAATCCGATTCGGATAATCCAATTTCGTACTCCGCGAACGTATGAGGCAAAACTATATCGATAAGCTGGAAAAGTTAGTTCGAGCACAGCGCAAAAGGTCGCGAAGATTAGTACCAACTCGAACGCTTTCACGAAGAACTCGGTCATCTCATTAATATCAAGAACGTGCATCATGTGCTCCGGCGAATCAACCAAACTACCCCAATCCTCATCCAGGCCGCTTGTTTTTGGACCCTGGTAGGGCCTATGCTATTAATCCCCTCGTGATAGATTCCGCTTGATATCCCGTTTTGACATCCTGAATAAATTGCCCGCTGCCAGCTAGGCTGGGGCAACCTTGAAGCAGTTGTATGTCGCGCGGCAATCAAGGACCCCTCCTTGAGGGGGAGGCCGCGCCTATTGTCGAGAACGATGCATATGTGCCCCAGAAGAGGCTTGAGTTTTGAACACCATCCTTAGCTTCCGCCCTTATGCCGGGGGAAGGCATTATCCGCACAATTAGACATCCGTCAAAAGGTACATTTCCCAATCGCGATCCTCAATCAAGACACGTCAAGCAAATCAGTATGAGACCACCAGAGACTTTACCAGGCCGAGGATTTGGACCTTGAAAAAACGCCCGACGCGAAGCCGGGCGCTATAAGGGACGCATTGGTGGGGAGACGTACCACCAACGCGGGAGCGCATGACCAGCGTGGCCCCGGGCAGTATAATAGCCGCCTCCAACGGTCAGTACTATCAGATCTTGTCGAATTTTGCTTAAGGATTTCCTGATATGCAGCATTTCGTGTTAATTGTCCGTAAAGCGACACGGTTATACGTAAGCCGTAAGTCGCTGAAGGTGCAGGAACTTTGCTCCATTAGGGGCCAGGCCCAGTGGATCACAGAGCACGTGATTCCCCCACATCCGCCAAGAACACCCAAATGACAAATGTCCACACTCGCGATATAGTTAGTGTGTCGTCGAACGTTGTCATAAGGTTTAACAGCTCGCGAATTGTCTGATACCGGCAAAACGTGAATGACTCTCGCAGCAAGTCGCATCGTCGAACCCCTTGGGTAGTAACACAGCCCTCCAAATTCACTGGCGTCGACGAATTCGTGAATTGCGCTGAAGCTCTTCACTGCACGCGGTATGCGACCCGAAGCGATCTCGTGTTGAATATAAGCCTTTCCTAATTCGATCGCGTTGGCGACGAAGTCGCTACCGCTGCATTCATTGTGTCGTAAGTTGCCCTCTTGGAAGTCATTGGAAAAGCCCGCATCCCTTATGGGAATGCGGGCGTGATTAGAATGCAGAAACGGAGTCGCAGCGCTACTGAGCCGCGAGAGCGAGCACGTGGATGACACTGTCGGCATCATCCACGAGAGCTGGCGCCTGCGAAATGACGAACTCCCGCTCGAAGCTGCCCTGCCGTAGCACCTCGCGCTTCATTTGCATAAAGGCGCGCCCCGACCAGGGCTGGCAGTACCAGATGGCAGCCTATCAGCAAATGCTCAAAAAGCGCAGGGTCCATCTAGTATGTCGCGCGAGGACAATTGCCTGGACAACGCCGCCATGGAAAGCTTCTTCGGAACCTAAAGTTCGAACTCTTCCACTTGAAGAAGTTCGCCAGCGCCGATTGAGCTACAGCAAGGTATAGGCTCTGGCACACTGCACCAGTAAGCGGCGGATGTTCTTGTCGCCCCTCTTACTGACCCCCAAAGGATTCGCTTTGCCGCCGGCGCTGTACTGGCGAGGTACCAGCCCAATGGATGCGGCAAAGTCCCGGCGAGATAAAGTCAAATCTGGTGTACGAAGGTTGATCGTGGCCGGTCGTCAGGCGACGAGTTTCTGCTGATCCGGCGGATTGTCTTGCGCCGGCG
>NZ_KB903041.1:0-2002 GCF_000379565.1 Cupriavidus sp. UYPR2.512
CCCGATCTTGGACTTCGGGGGAATGCTTGATCTGCTTGTTCATGGCTCCATTCTCGCAAGAGTTGGAGCCTCCTCAAAACCCGGGGCGATTCAATACAATCGCGGCGCCATGTTGGTATTTTAGGTTGACATAGTACGTTCGGCTACACTACGAACTCGCGGCAGCCGGTGCCGGACACACTTACATCGGAGATAAGGTAATGAAGATTCTTGTTCTGCCGTGCGACGGCATTGGCCCGGAAATCGTGGGCGCCGCAATGGACGTCCTGAAGGCGGCAGACTCCACCTTCATGCTGAACCTGGAATTCGACTATGACGACGTTGGCTTCGTCAGTCTGGAAAAGTACGGCACTACGCTGCGCGAGGAAGTACTGGACCGCGCAAATACTTACGACGGTGTCATCCTGGGGACGCAATCGCACGCCGACTACCCCACCCCGGAAAAGGGCGGCCGCAACGTGTCCGCAGGTTTCCGCATCGGCCTGGACCTGTACGCAAACGTACGCCCTGCCCGTACCCGTCCGTTCCTGCCTTCCAACATGAAGGACGGCAAGACCATGGATCTGGTCATCATGCGAGAAGCCACGGAAGGCTTCTATCCTGACCGCAACATGACCAAGGGCTGGGGCGAAGTTATGCCGAGCCCCGACATGGCACTGTCGATTCGCAAAATCACCACACATTGCAGCGAGCGTATCGCCCGTCGCGCATTCGAGTTGGCGATGCAGCGTAATAAGAAGGTAACCGCCATTCACAAGGCCAACAGCTTCCACATGACGGATGGTCTGTTCCTGGAATGCGTGCGCCGCGTGGCGGCAGATTTCCCTGAGGTCACCGTCAACGACGTCCTCGTCGACGCCATGGCAGCACACCTAGTCCGCGATCCTTCGCGCTATGACGTGATTGTGACGACGAATTTCTATGGCGACATCCTGTCGGACCTTGCCAGCGAGCTGTCGGGAAGCCTGGGTCTCGCAGGCTCCGTCATGGCAAGCGACACGAACTGCTGCGCCCAAGCTCAGCACGGCTCCGCACCTGATATTCAAGGGCAAGACAAGGCCAATCCGACGTCGATGATTCTGTCGGTGGCAATGCTGATGCAATGGCTCGGCGAGCGCCGCAACAAGCCTGAGTTCCTCCGCGCTGGCGACGCGATGGAAGCCGCGGTAGACAAGATTCTGGAAAACCCGGCGACCCGCACCCCGGACCTCGGCGGTACGCTGGGTTGCAAGGCCTTCGGTGAACTCGTGGCGAAGGCTGTGCAAGCGGCTTAATAGCGATCGCGTTACCGTAGTAAAGGGGCAGGTTATACGCCGTCTTCGACGGCAGTAGCCTGCCCTTTTTGTTCCGATTCGCCGTATTGCGCAAGCAGTTAATGGGCAACGACCCAGACATTCGTACTCGCGGCAGTTGCCGCCCAGATGCACATCCGTCCGCTCCACCGCCAGCAGGGGCCTCGCATTACAACTTCGCTGTCGACATTGGACTTCCTGTGCAGTACGCGGCTTCGCACCCTGCTTTTCCATTGCTTTACATCGTCTGCAGCAACGGAGGGCCAGGCGGACGCGGGGACACGCACTTCGTCAAAGTCCTTCGTGTGAGCCAGTCCGGACAAGCCGATGTGGCGCAAGTCGAAATCCCGCTTCCACATCGGCCATTCACGTCACCGTTGATCCGGCTGGACGCCATCTCGCCATCACCTTTGCAAGGTCCGCGACGGTCCGCGTTTTCGAACTAAACAGCGACGGCTACATCCAACTCCGCTCAGATACAGTCTGTAGCCCTGATATTGACCAATTTCCGCATTCGGTGCACTTCTCGAAGGGTGGAAATACGGCCATCATTTGCGCTCGAGGTAACGATGCACGCCCAGGACTCGAGGAGGATATTGGCAGTTGCAGACCTACTCCCTCTCAAGAAACCATTTCAATTACCTGATTTGATTGGTGTTTTTCAAGAGGATTGTCCTTGTGGCTGGATTGGGACGAGTTCGAGACCCATG
>NZ_KB903042.1:0-74226 GCF_000379565.1 Cupriavidus sp. UYPR2.512
CCTCAGCCCGGTAACCAGCCTGCATCGTTTGTCCTCCAGAGGCATCACATCTTACCCGCGTCGCTTTGCGCACGCCAGGTCCACTTCGGGAAGTTATTTCTCACTCGTTCCTTAGCGAGCGTTGAGCCGATCTTTCGCGACCCACCTGCTTGAGCAGAGTCGCTATGTCCACTTGATTCAGGTGTTGCTCGGACACAAGAAGCTCCAGACGACACGCTCTACGCCCATGTAGCCTCCGATCTGCTGCGCGAGGTGATCAGCCCGCCCTTGCTCACGCCATCCACGAGACCTGCCTCCGACCATCGAAACCGCTTTTCACATTGCGGAATCCGCCTCGAACTTCCTTGGTGGCGTGTTTTCGCGACCCGAAACCATGTTTCACATCGCAAAAATCGCAACCTATCCCATTGAAAAATAAGGGTAAATTAAGTCTTATGTCTTATATAAGACTGTCGCTGCAACGCATCAAACGGCGTACTATTTAGTCCATGCAGTTCGCTTCGACACACGTAGCGGCACGCTCAACCATTCATTCAAACGCGCTTGGCCCTTAGGAGATACACATGGCCCAATATCAAGACGACATCAAGGCAGTTGCTGGTTTGAAAGAGAAGCAAGGCAGCGCGTGGGACGCCATCAATCCCGAGTACGCCGCGCGCATGCGTGCCCAGAACAAGTTCAAGACGGGCCTGGACATCGCCAAGTACACCGCGAAGATCATGCGCGCCGACATGGCTGCCTATGATGCCGACCCGTCCAAGTACACCCAGTCGCTGGGCTGCTGGCACGGCTTCATCGGTCAGCAGAAGATGATCTCCATCAAGAAGCACTTCAACAGCACCGACCGCCGCTACCTGTACCTGTCGGGCTGGATGGTTGCGGCGCTGCGCTCTGAGTTCGGCCCGCTGCCCGACCAGTCGATGCACGAAAAGACCTCGGTCAGCGCGCTGATCCGCGAGCTGTACACCTTCCTGCGCCAGGCCGACGCCCGTGAACTGGGCGGCCTGTTCCGCGAGCTGGACGCCGCCAAGGACGCTGCCGCCAAGGCCGCCATCCAGGCAAAGATCGACAACCACGTCACCCACGTCGTGCCTATCATCGCCGACATCGACGCGGGCTTCGGCAACGCTGAAGCAACCTACTTGCTGGCCAAGCAGTTCATCGAAGCGGGCGCCTGCTGCATCCAGATCGAAAACCAGGTGTCCGACGAGAAGCAGTGCGGCCACCAGGATGGCAAGGTCACCGTGCCGCACGAGGACTTCCTGGCCAAGGTCCGCGCCATCCGCTACGCCTTCCTGGAACTGGGCGTGGACGACGGCGTCATCGTGTGCCGTACCGACTCGCTGGGCGCCGGCCTGACCAAGCAGATCGCCGTGACCCACACGCCGGGCGACCTGGGCGACCAATACAACTCCTTCCTCGATTGCGACGAGATTTCGGCTGACGCACTGGGCAATGGTGATGTTGTCATCAAGCGCGAAGGCAAGCTGCTGCGTCCCAAGCGCCTGCCTAGCAACCTGTTCCAGTTCCGCGCCGGCACGGGCGAAGCGCGCTGCGTGCTGGATTGCATCACCTCGCTGCAAAACGGCGCTGACCTGCTGTGGATCGAAACCGAAAAGCCGCATATCGCCCAGATCGCCGGCATGGTCAACGAGATTCGCAAGGTCATCCCGAACGCCAAGCTGGTGTACAACAACAGCCCGTCGTTCAACTGGACCCTGAACTTCCGCCAGCAGGTGTATGACGCGATGAAGGCCGCGGGCAAGGATGTGTCGGCATACGATCGCGCCCAACTGATGAGCGTGGAATACGATCAGACCGAACTGGCGGCCGCCGCCGACGAAAAGATCCGCACCTTCCAGGCTGATGCGGCGCGCGAAGCAGGTATCTTCCACCACCTGATTACGCTTCCGACCTACCACACCGCCGCACTGTCGACTGACAACCTGGCCAAGGAATACTTCGGCGACCAGGGCATGCTGGGCTATGTGGCTGGCGTGCAGCGTAAGGAAATCCGTCAGGGCATCGCCTGCGTCAAGCACCAGAACATGTCCGGCTCGGACATCGGCGACGACCACAAGGAGTATTTCAGCGGCGAAGCGGCCCTGAAGGCGGCGGGTAAAGACAACACCATGAACCAGTTCTGATAACAGTCATACCCCAAGCAGAACGCCAACCCTTACAGGTTGGCGTTTTTTTTGTCCTGGAAATAGCGGAAAGCGGCGGGCTGCAGCGTTGCGCCGATTGCATGCGCTACGGCAGGTCATCATCAACCGCTGATCAACGCGGCGCGGGCCATCCCATCGGGTTCAGGCAGGCCCGCGCAGCGCTTCTGAGCTGAGCACTGCGTCACGCCAGAGCGCCGTCAAGATAGGGATCGACAGTGCGCGCGGGATCGTTCGAGGGCCACGTCTGGTCCCGCCCGGCCAGGGAGCGGGCGCCGTCGTAGTACGGATCAACGCTGCGAGCCGGGTCCGCCGAGACACCCGTGCGGTCCAGGCCGGCCAGCGAGCGGGCGCCGTCCAGGAACGGATCAACGTTGCGTGCCCCGTCGACAAATGGGCTGCGCGGTTCCTGCACCGAGCGCGCACCCTCGGTGTACGGGTCACGTGCATCGCTGACGGAGCGGGCACCATCGGTGAACGGGTCGCGTGCGCCAGCGTACGAAAGGCTGGCGGCTTGTGCGCCGGCTGCAGCGGCAACCAGGGCGATGGCGAGGGCAAAGCGCTTGGCGATGTGGGTGGTCATGATCGATTTCCTTTAACGTTTGACAGGGTATGGGTCCGGTGGAGACTGCTTCGTTGCAGCTCGCTGCGGGCCCGTGGAAAGCATTAAAGGAGACCGATGTATCGCGCCTGTAGACGGTGCCGGCCGGATTTGTTGGCGCGCGTATCGTTGGTGCGGCGTGATACAGAACTGTACAAAGACCCCTTCCCGGCACGCGTTCGGGAGATGGGCCACCCTGCGCACCGCAGTCTGGTTCGCCAGTTATGCCGGCTATCCCGTCAGGGTAAAGGCTTGGCGTGATTGAAGTGCGGACCGAGCCTCATCGGACTGACCGGCTGCTGCTGGTGGCGCGCGGCCATGCGTTGGCTCGGCGCAAGCAGAAGAATCGCCAGAATGCTCAGGGGGCATACCCTTGCGGTACCGGCGGCGGGAAGTCGGGCTTGTAGTCGGCAGGAGGTGTCGCGGGCGGCGCCGCAAGCATCTGGCCGTAGACTGGGACCCGGTGTCCGCTGGCGTACATGCACTGAATGTAGGAAGCGTCGTATCGGTACTGTGCACCGTATCCCGGGTCGCTTGAATGGCTGGCACCGACCTCCGAACTGCTCACTGCCTCCGTGCTTGAGGCTTGAGGCGAATTCACCCCGCCGGCCTGGCCCAGCGCGAACTGGCGGCAGTTGCGGTCGTCACCGAGAAACTGGTCAAACGTTTTGTTGCTGCCGGGCAGCACCATCACGCTGGGGCCCGACGGCATCGCCGTACACGCACCCACAACGAGCGCGGCCGCCATCAGGAGGGGAACGGAACGCGGCTTCATCAGTACTCCGGCATTACGGCGACGGCTGGGCGGGCACCATTAGCCAGCCGCCCGGGCAGTTCTTGACGTACGGGTAGTAGCCACTGGGGTCGTCGCAGCGGTACCACCACGCGTTCGCCGACGCAATGTCCGACCCATCGCCTTGCTCGACGTATTGCGCCACGGGCGCGTAGTAAACGGGGTAGGAATTAGGGTATGGCCGGCCACCGTATGGATATCCCCACCAGCCCGGCCAGCCGGCGCCTACGACGAATGCCGCGTGCCCGTAGCCGTGATGATGAAAACCGTCATGGTGGAAGCCCCCCTGACCGTGAAAGCTGCCGCCGTGCATGCCACCGCCGCCACCACGACCGCCACCACGACCGGCAGCCAGCGTTGGACCGCCGGCGGCCAGCGCCGCCCCTGCCACTAATGCCAGGGCGATCTTGCAAAGCCTGCGCCCGTTCATGATGTGTCCCCCAGCCTTGCTGCATTACGTCCGGGTCACTCGGGACCCGTGCCGGACCGTCCCCCCTGTATCGTTGAGCTTGTTTTGATACACCGTGCGGGATCTCCGCTTGGCACTCCGCGCTGCTGTCATCTTTGTAAACAGCTGACAGGTCTGATTTATTCCATCAATCTGACCCGCCTGCCTATCAAGCTTTCCCTACATTTCAGGATAGTGCGCACGTGGCGGAACGAGGCCCGAGAGCAAGGAAAGCAGAACTGCGTAGTGGCCAGGTTATTTCGGGCAGGCAGTGACGATCGGCGCGTGACCATTTTCTCGACGTGGCTTAAGGCAGAGTGCGCGCACTTCGATACTGCGCGAATGGAGTTTGCTTTCGCTGCGCGGGGTACCGCGAGGAGCCTGATAGAGCGGGAAAACAGGCAGTCAGGGTGCCGCATAGGACACGCACGCCATTGAGCCTCAATTTGCGTTTCACCCTGCCGTTAAGACGCCTGCCATAAGCCAAGCATCGAGGCACGATCCCGATTGCGGGCTCCTTGCGCGAAGCTCCGGACGCCGGAGCGGTCGGAGGGCTTTGGATCGTGCGGGCGTCTAGTCGCGCCGAAGTCGAAGGTCTGCTTCAATCCGATCCGTTCTGGATCCGGGGTCTCCGGATCGTGTGGAGATCCATAGTTGGCACCGGGCTTTTGATGAACCGGTGACGCTTTGAGCCTTCGCGATTCGATTATTCGGGCAACCCTGTGACCGCAGGTCCGCACCCATGAGCCGGTGCGAGATGTCACGCGCAACTAAAGCATTTGGAACGATCGATTTGCCTCCCCTTCGCTCTCCTACTTGCTCGCCGCCTGCACGGCCTGTTCCACCAGGGTCGCAAACAGCGCGTGAAGATGCGTGGTCGGATGGACCTCATCAGCAAACATGTAGGTCTGATCAGCGTCCGGCACTGTGTAGGTCTTCGGCGAGCAAAACAGGGAACTCACCTCGATCTCCTTGGACAGAAGCTGCAGGTTGCAGCCGGTCCCGGTATTGCTGACCTGGAATCCCTTCTCCTTGAAATGGGCAAGGACGTCGTTGATGAAGCCGAACTGATCAATGTTGATGACCTGGTTCTGGATGCCTGCAGCCTGGAGCGCGTTCGTCAATGCTGAATTGAAGGTTAACGTCATCCCGGTGAGAAGCGCCCCGAGGTGGTTGTCGCCGACCCCCAACGGTGAGACGCCGATATTGCCAATGTTTGAGACAACGATATGCTTGGCACCGGATTGGAGGATCTTTCCGATGATCGCCGCCAATTGCTGCGCGGCAAGCGTCACGGCCTGATTCGCGTCAGCCTCAGTCTCACTTCCCGCCACCACTGCGCCGGCGTGGATCAGGATATCGCTCCCGCCTCCCTGGACAAGGACCATCTGCCCTTCATTGAAGTTACCGTGCGCCGCAAGGTGGTTTTGTAGCTGCGTTGCAATCGGCACCGTCAACGCGCCGAGTCCATTTGCCTTGAAATTGATGCCGTTAGGATCCGTTACACGGGCGCCTCCTTGGGCGTAACCCAAGCCGTCAGGGTGATTCTGCACCGGCGCCCCATAGCCACCGGTTTGCGCCGCGGTCAGCGTCCCGCCGAAGAAGTTCGCAACATCCTGGGTCCACACCTGTCCAGGGTTGGTGGTGAAGCGCCCGCCGCCGACCAGTTGCGCAACTGGCGCATAGGTTCCTACATCAGAAATGCTGTCGCCAAACGACACCACCTGGAATTGGAGAGGCGGATTGGTTGCGGGTTTGCCGTGGTCACCCCCGCCGCAGGCGGCCAACAGTGCCACAGTGACACATAGAAGCCCAGAGCGGACGAGATCGAAAAGGGATTGATGGCGTGCTTTCATAGGAACCGTCCAATGGTAAGTGCCCCAGTCGTTTGCGCCCATCAAGAAGCCAATGGAGTGAAACGCGCTTGTATGACGTAACAGACAAAGAAACCGCCGCTTCGCTGTCAGTCAGCAAAGTCGTTATGCGCGCTTGCTCGACTTCCCGGGGCCGGCACCGCAGCCCTGACAGTTGCCTTGTCACCAGTGGGCAATCGATCTCTGTTTAGTACAAAGCTATTGGGTTTCATGAGAAAGGCAAGTGGAATAGAAGCGGGCGGCAGCCTGGGCATTGCGAGCTACAGGTGCTTGCCCGGCGACTGCTAAACGCTGTGTTCAGGCGGAGCGCCGCGCGACAGCGGTGCCAGGCGGGGCCTTGGGCCATGGTTGTTTCCAGCGCTGCAGGTTTATGGCATCCCCGAGAATGATTGGATTGCCCTGGCCGATGAATTCACCGACCGACTTGCCGATGACGTCATCCTCCGGGCCGCAGTCGGGTGAGTCTCGTTCTCCCAGTCTGCCGTGGCGCCATCGTCATCGGTCCCGGCTGGGGCCAGCGTGCCGCGCGTGTCGGCCACATGAAAATTCGGGATGCCGGATTCGCCGTCGACGCGTCATCTTGTCTGCCAGTCACGCCGGACATCCTGAGGGTTGCGCGGGAAATCCGCAGTTGCTGACGCCGCTTGATCAGTGGAGAATCGGATGGCGCACGGTACCGCATTCCAAGGCGCTCGTAACGGTTTCCTCTCCCCTCAATCCGTAGCTCGCCCCCTGAGACGACGCCTGCATAAGCGCCGACCATCGTGACGTCCGCACCCCCCTTGCGCTCCACCCGCCTGCACTTTGATCTCACCACCGTCCAGCTTTTCATCGCCGTGGCCGACGCCGGCAGCATTACCCGCGGGGCGGAGCGTCTCCATCTGGCCCCCGCTGCCGCGTCAAGACGCGTGCTCGAACTGGAAGCCCAACTAGGCGTCTCCCTGTTCGAACGCCTCCCCCACGGCATGGCCCTGACCGAGGCCGGCCGCGCACTGTTGGCCCACGCCCGCGGCATCACCCACACCGTCCAGCGCATGCAGGACGACGCCGCCTCCTTTGTCGGCGGCGACCTGGGCGTCGTGCGTGTGGCGGCGCCCAAGTCCGCAGTCATCCAGTTCCTCCCCTTCGACATCCAACGCAGCGCCACCGCCTGCCCCGGCGTGCGCATCGACCTGCAGGAAATGAACAGCGCGGAAGTCCAGCAGTCGCTGCGCCGCGGCACCGTAGACATCGGCATTTACGACGGCAGCCTGGGTGTGATCGACCTGCCGACCGAGCCCTATCGAAATGATGAACTGGTGCTGGTGGTGGCGCGCGGCCATGCGTTGGCGCGGCGCCGCAAGGTTACGCCGGAAGACGTGCTGGACTGCGACCTGATCGTGCTCAGCGAGAGCTCGGCGATCTCGATCGTGCTGGAGCGGCTGGCGGAGGAGGCCGGCCGCGTGCTGCGCATGCGCATGCGCGTGGGCGGTTTCGACAGCATGGCTGCGCTGGTGGCGCAGAACCTGGGCGGCGGGGTGATGCCGGAGGCGATTGCGCGTGAGGTGGCGGGCGGTAGCCGGTTCGTGCGGCTGCCCATCGCCGCGGCCTGGGCGCAGCGGCAGTTTGTGCTGTGCCATCGGCCCCATGGGGCGCTTTCCTCGGCAGCGCTCAGCGTGCTGGCGGTGCTTGCGCAAAACGCGAAACCAGAATCCCCCAAATAGCGATAGCCCGCGGCGGATGCATTGCGGATGATGGCTCCATAACTACCCAGGATGGAGACACGCAATGCAGCGCAGACAATTCATTCTGGTGGCAGCGGCCGGGCTGGCGATACCCAGCCTCGCGCGCGCCGCCGACATCGCCGGCCCGGTGCGCATTGTGGTGGGCTTCGCCCCGGGTGGAGGCACGGACGTGCTGGCGCGCGTGATCGGGCAGAAGCTGGGGGGCATGTGGAACACCAGCGTGCTGGTGGAGAACAAGCCCGGTGCCACCGGCGCCATCGCTGCAGCTTATGTGGCCAAGCAGCCGCCTGATGGCACCACGCTGCTGATGGCCCATGTCAACAGCCATGCGATCGCCCCGGCGCTGCTCGATGTCAAGTACGACCCGCGCACCGACTTCACGCCGATTTCGATGGTGGGCGTCACGCCCAATATGCTGACCTGCCGTCCGGAACAGAAGGTGCGTACCGTTTCGGACATCGTGGCGCTGTGCCGGCAGAAGCCGGGAAGGATTTCCTTCGGTTCGTCGGGAATCGGCTCGGCGCAGCATCTGGCGCTGGAGCTGTTCCGGATGCAGGCGAAGATCGACGTGGTGCACGTGCCTTACAAGGGCTCGGGCCCGCTGGTGGCGGACCTGATGGGCGGGCAGATCGACTACGCGTTCGACACCATGACCGCGGCCACCCCGTTTATCCAGCAGGGCAAGGTGATCGCGATCGCGCAGACCCGCCTGAAGCGCGCGGCCAGCCATCCCAATGTGCCGACGCTGGCGGAGTCCGGCTTCCCCGGGCTGGACGCAGCATCGTGGTACGGCCTGGTGGGTCCGAAGGGCATGCCGCCGGCGCTGGTGCAGCGCATGAACGAGGACGTCAACCGCGTGCTGGCCATGCCCGACGTCGCCGAACGGCTCAGGAGCTTCGGCGCCGAGGACTCCGGTGGCTCGAGCCAGCAGTTCGGCGCCTTCATCGCCTCTGAGTCCAGCAAGTGGGCCAAGGTCGTGAAAGATGCCGGCGTGAAGGCGGAAGCCTGATGGCCGAGCGCCGCCGCACTCAAGTACGCCGCCTTATCGAATTTCCCAGGAAGCAGCCGATGACAGATTTCAGCGATTCCCACGAACAAGCGTCCGCATCCAGCCTGCCGCTGGCCGGCGTGCGCGTGCTCGACGTCAGCCAGGTCATGGCCGGCCCTTACGCCTGCATGTTGCTGGCCGACCTCGGCGCCGACGTGATCAAGATCGAACCGCCCGAAGGCGGCGACCAGACGCGCGGCGCCATGGGGTTCAAGATGAAGGGCCCGGACAGCATGGGCTTTCTTAACATGAACCGCAACAAGCGCAGCGTCACGCTGGATCTCAAGACCGAGTCTGGCCGGGCGGTGCTTTATCGCCTGGCGGAAACGGCCGATATCCTGGTGGAGAACTACCGCCCCGGCGTGATGAAGCGGCTGGGGATCGACTACGAGACCCTCGCCAAAATCAATCCGAAGCTGGTCTACTGCAGCATCTCGGGCTTTGGCCAGAGTGGCCCGTGGGCGGGGCGGCCGGGCTTTGACCTGATGGCGCAGGCGATGTCGGGCGTGATGAGCGTCACCGGCTACCCGGGCGGCGCGCCGGTGAAGGCGGGCGTGCCGGTGGCCGATATCGGCTGCGCGCTGTTCGCGACCTACGGCATGCTGTCTGCCTACATCGGCGCCAGGGAGACGGGCAAGGGGCAGTATGTCGATGCGTCGCTGTTCGATTCCGCGCTGGCGTTCTCGGTGTGGGATACCTGCGAATACTGGGGCACGGGCCGTGAGCCCGAGCCGCTGGGCACGGCCAACCGCATGAGTGCGCCTTACCAGGCGATAAAGTCCGCCGATGGCCACTTCGTCATGGGGGCCACCAACCAGAAGCTGTGGCAACTGCTGTGCAGCACGCTCGACCGGCCCGACCTGCTGGCGGATGAGCGCTTTGCCACCGTGGCGCTGCGCCTGGCCAACCGGCAGCAACTGATCGCGATGCTGGAGCAGAGCTTCGTCAAAGAGAGCAGCGACTACTGGATTGAACGCCTGCTCGAGGTTGGCATCCCGGCCGGGCCGATCCTGACCTACCCGCAGGCCTTCGACAGCGAGCACGGCCGGCACCGTCAGATGCGCATCGAGATCGATCATCCGATCGAGGGCAAGGTGCCCAATATCGGCTTCGCGGTGAAGATGGGCGGCACGCCCCAGCAGGTACGGTGCCCGCCGCCGCTGCTCGGCCAGCACACGGAAGAGGTCCTGGCCGAGCTGGGTATCTCGAAGGACGAACAACAGTCGCTGGCTGTAGCCGGCGCATTCGGAGCATGAAGGCCGCGCTGCCGCCGCAGGGCGGTCCCGGCACCGACGGACAGGTCACGCTCACGATGCAGGGCCAGATCGCGACGCTGACTTTCGACCGTCCAGCCGCGCGCAATGCGATGACGTGGGCCATGTATGATCAACTCGCCACGCATTGCCGCGCGCTTGCAGCGCAAGGCAATGCGGGTGCGCGTGTGGTGGTGCTGCGCGGCGCGGGCGGTGAGGCCTTTGTTGCCGGTACCGACATCGCGCAGTTCCAGCAGTTCTCCAGCGGCGACGACGGGGTTGCCTACGAAGCGCGTATCGACGAAGGCATCCGCCTTGTCGAGCAACTGCCGGTGCCAACGGTAGCGGTTATCGAAGGCTGGGCAGTGGGTGGCGGCCTGGCTATCGCTACTGCCTGCGACTTCCGTGTCGCGACCCGCAAGGCCCGCTTCGGCGTGCCGATTGCGCGCACGCTGGGCAACACGCTGTCGGCGTTGAATCTTGCCAGGCTGCGTGCTGCCTGGGGGCTGCAGCCGGTGCGCCGCATGTTGCTGCTGGCGCAGATCCTCGACGCCGAGGCTGCGCTGGCGTGCGGGTTTCTTGAGGGGGTTTATGCCGCCGAGGCGCTTGAGGCCGAGGTTGCTTCGCTATGCGATCGGCTTGGTGCGCTGGCGCCTGTCACGCAGTCGGTGGTCAAGGAGGCGTTGCGGCGTCAGACGGTGCAGTCGGTGGCAGAGACAGATGACCTGGTGCGCTTGTGCTATGGCAGCAGTGACTTTCGCGAAGGGGTGGATGCATTTGTGAACCGGCGATCGCCGGCATGGAAGGGCAGTTGAATATCAGGGCCTCGTACGCGGCCCGCCGGTGTTTCACAATTGAAACGATCTGGCCGATTTACCTTGCTACAAGCACACCGGGCCAACGTCGCGCGCCCGCCCGTCAGCCTCCCACCACGGTTGGCCCGAGATATGCATTGCATTGTTGCTTTGGGCGATGAGGACGCCCGAGCCTGCATGCCTGAATCTGTGCCATGCAGTGAATGTCTCCAGCGCGGCTGTCGGCGGAATCGGGTGCCAGATGGCATCAATGCGGTCTGTACCGTCGCCGCTGCGGCTGTCTGGTTGCCGTCGCAGAAAGGAGCGCGCAATGAAAAACAAGCTTCCCCCGATTGCCACACTGGCCTTCGGCGTCTGCCTGACGATGTCTGCGGCATTGGCTGCCCCCGCGGGCAGCATGATCATGGTCACCGCCGACGAGGTCAAATGGGCGGACCTGCCACTGATACCGGGTGCCAAACTCGCCGTTCTCGAGGGGCAGATGGACAAGAAGGGGCCGATCACGGCCCGGATCAAGCTGCCCGCGGATGCCAAGGTGGCGGCGCACTGGCACCCAGGCGTGGAGCGGGTGACCGTGCTTTCCGGGACGTTCAACTATGGCATGGGCGACAAGCTCGACCCGGAAAAGACCTCGCCGCTCGGTACCGGCAGCCTGATTGTCATGCCACCCAAGATGCACCACTTTGGCTGGACTAAGGAGGAAACCGTTATCCAGATCAATGTGGCGGGGCCCTGGGCTTTCAACTTCGTCAACCCGGCTGATGATCCCAGGAAGAAGAAGTAATGCCTCTGTGCAGGGGCTATGGACGTCTTAAATCGGTGCAAGCTGGCCGGACGCCAAGCAAGCTCGACGGGCTGCAACGGCCCTAGTCCACTGAATCACTGAAATTGGCCGGTGCCTGCCATGGCATGTGTGCACATCGCGTCGTTGCAAATGCGCGCAATAGCCGTGTCATTGCTGCGCTTTGCCCTTGCAGGGCGTACCTGCGCTTGCCAGCGCAATGCCACCTTCACCGAGCACAGCGCCCCGGAAGTCGCGGCAGGCCAGCAGCAGCGACAGCGAGACGAACACCAAGGAAGTGGAATTGTCCCGGCGCGGCCCGCGGCGCTTTAGTCCAGCAGCGCCACCTGCACGTCGCGCGTGCCCTGGTACGGGTTGCGGCCGTGCCAGACCTGCAGGTTGTCCAGCACCATCACGTCGCCATCGCGCCAGGGCCAGCTGTAGGTGGTCTGGTCGCACAGCTGGTCCGCAGAGGCCGGCATCTGAGCCGATGCCGGCGGCGCCATGCCTCAGTCCAGCCGGATATTGTTCTCCTTGATGACGTTGCCCCAGTACGCCTGATCCGCTTTGGTCGCCGCCGCGAACGCCGCCGGCTGGGTCGTCTTGACGATCAGGCCCAGCTCGGCCAGGCGCTGGCGGATATCCGGCGCCGCCATCACCGTTTCCACATCGGCCGAGATCTTGTCGACGATGGCCTGCGGCGTGCCGGCCGTGGTGAACAGGCCCAGCCAGGCCGGGCCGTCCAGCCCCTTGTAGCCGAGTTCCTGGAAGGTCGGCACGTCCGGCAGCATCGGCGCGCGGGTATTGCCGGTGACCGCCAGCGGCTGGAGCTTGCCGGTGCGCGCATGCTGGCGCACGGTCATCGGCGACAGCGTGCCCAATGAGATCTGGCCGCCGATCAGGTCGGTGGCAATGGGGGCTTCGCCCTTGTACGGGACATGGACCAGCTGGGCGCCCGCGCCCTTGAGGAAGACCTGCATGTAGAGATGGGCGCCGGTGCCGATGCCGTAGGTGCCATAGGCGTACTTGTCGGGCTGGGACTTGGCCAGGCTGACCATCTGCGGCAGCGTGCGCGGCATGGCGCTGTTGGCAACCAGTACCAGGCTGCTGGTGCATAGCTGAGCGATGGCAGTCAGGTCGCGCAGGGGATCGAACGGCGGCTTGGCCACCATATAGGGCGTCTGCACCAGGCTGGGCAGGCCCAGCAGCAGCGTATAGCCATCCGCCGGCGCCTTGGCGACTACGTCGGCGCCGATCATGCCGCCCACGCCGGGGCGGTTCTCCACGATCACCGGGCGCTGCCACAGCTTGCTGAGCGGGTCGCCCAGCGCGCGCGCCAGCACGTCGGTGGCACCGCCGGGCGGGTAGGGCACGACCAGCCGCACGGGCCGCGACGGGTAAGCCTGCTGGGCCCAGGCCCGGCCAGGCCCGAGGGTAGCGGCGGTGGCGGCGAGGGAACCTGCTCCCAGCCAGTGCAGGGCTTTGCGGCGGTCGGCTTGCATCGTGTTTCCTCCAGGTGTTGATGTCGTGTCGGTGCGCGGCACCGGGCGTCAATGCACCAGGGGTCCGCGGCATGCAGGGTACGAGGCTGCGCCAGGCCGTGGCATCGGCGGGATGGACGAAAACGCTGGGAGGTACTTACCCGGATGAGGGGCGCGGCATTCTATGCCGCAGTGCCGCAATCCGAACGGGCGCGTCCCTTATGATGGGGCGCCTTGCCGCCGGCCTTGCGTTTTGCCTGTCTGATCCCGTGCGGCGCCCGATCCATTTCTTGCTAGTTCCATCATGGCCCGCCTCAAACTCGACCTGCCTGCCGCCCAGTTCTGCTACGCCACGCACCTGACCGTGCGCGTGACCGACATCAACTCGGCCAACCACCTTGCCAACGATTCGATGATCTCGATGATCTCCGAGGCGCGGGCGCGGTTCCTGTATGAATTCGGCAGCGAGGATGTGCGGCAGGAAGGGGTGGGCATCATCGTGACCGACCTGGCCACGATGTACCGCAACGAGGCGCATGCGCGCGACCAGCTGCAGTTTGAGGTGGGGGTGATGGACTTCAACAAGTACGGCGGCGACATCATCTTCCGCATCACGAGGCCGGCCGATGGCGCGCTGATTGCGATGGCCAAGTCGGGCTTTGTCTTCTTCGACTACGTGGGGAAGAAAGTGGTGGCGATGCCGGAGGGATTCGCCGGGCGGTTTCCGAAGGTGAACTGGGTGGAGTAACCGCTTGCGTGGCGCTGTCTTTCGACAGCGCCACGTTCCTGCAGGAGATTCGGCTTATGCCTTGCGCTCGCCGCCGAGCGCCTCGGTGAGGTCGCTGAGCATGCCGGAGAGTTCGCCCGCCATCATGGTGAAATCGGCGTCGAAGCGCTCGTCTTCATCGTGCGCCGTGCCGTCGGCCTGTTCCTTGAGCACGTCCAGCGGCGCCACCTTCTTGACCACCAGCCCGTCGGTCAGCACGAACGACACCCGGTCGTTCCACGTCATCGCCAGGCGTGTGCAGCGCTTGCCGGCGGCGATATGGCGGCGCAGGTCTTCCGGGTCCAGCGGGTGGCGCACATAGCGCACGGTGGCCTTGCTTTCGGCGCCGGACTGCAGCTCGATTTCCTGGTCGACGGTGAAACCGCCCGGTGCGGCATCGCCGGCCAGCCATTCGGTCATGGCCGCCACCGGCGACTGGTTGACGTGCAGGTTGATCAGCGGCAGCGGATCCAGCGCCTTGAACAGCATGCCGCGCACTTCATCGGCCTTGGCCGCGGCGGCAGCGTCGATGGCAAGCCAGCCGTTGTCCGGGTCGATCCACACACGCGTGTCGCGGCGGATGCTGAAGGCGCGCGGCAGCAGTTCTTCGGTGACCTGCTCCTTCAGTTCCTTCATTTGCTTGCGGCCCGGCTTGTAGCCTTGCTGCTCTTCGATCTCGGCGGCGCGTGCGCGCGTGACCTGGTTGACCACGGTGGTGGGCAGCAACTTCTTTTCGGTGCGCAGCGTCAGCAGCATCTGGCGGCCGACGGTATGGACCAGCTGGCCGTTGTCACGCGGCGAGGCCCAGCCCTGCGTCTGCATTTCGAGGCTGGTACCGGGGAAGAAGGCGTGCTTCGCCAGGCTGGCTTCGACCTCGTCGGCGCTCAGCGACCACGGGGCGGAGAAACGATGGACCTGCAGATTCTTGAACCACATGGGAATTCGGCCAAAGGGACGAATTCTATCCTCTCGCGGCGCGCGGCCGCGAAAAAGGAGGGCGCCGCGCGGCACGCCGGCCGCACGGCGGCAACGGAAAGCCCGCCCTTACAGGTCGAGCTTGGTGATCTTGCTGCCCTCGAAGCTCAGGCCCGCCATCAGCCCGGCATTGGTCATGACGAAGCCGACGATGGGCTGCTGGCCGGTGTTGGTGTCCAGCACGCCGTTTGCGCCAACGGTGGCCAGCGCAACGGTGGCATCGACACCCGCGGTCCAGCCACTGCTGCGCACGAACTTCTCGTAGGCATCTGGCGTCAGGAACATCAGGATCACGGCCTTGGACTGCGCACCGATCTGCCAGCCGACCGAGCCGGCGACCAGGCGGTAATAGCCGCGCGTGGCGCCGCCCGAGCGCAGGGCACCGTCGCCGTACTCGCCGCCGACGATAAAGCCCGCCGACAGGGTCTTCGGAAACACCAGGATGCCGCGTGCGCGGTTGCCTAGTTCGCGCGAGCCGTTGACCGAGCTATACAGGCGCGACAGCGTGGCGTCCACGCCCGAATCCAGTTCGCGCCGGCGCGCGGCCTTGTCGGTAGAGGCATCGGGTTTGGTGGTGGTGCAGGCACCCATGGCCAGGCTGCCCAAGGCCAGACCCGCGCTGGCCGAAAGGAAGGTTCGACGTTTCATCTCGTCTCCTTAGTGTTGTTGTCGTCTTTAAAGCATAGGCGCCGGAAGCACCCGGACAAATACCGGAGCGCGCAGAGACGTTTCCATTTGTGACGAAGGTGGTGTCGGGGGGCAGTTCGCGGCAAGAATAGTCAGCCTTGCGCCCGGAACGTCCCATGGCAACCCATGGGGTGGCCAATGCGCCGTGACAGAATCATCCAGCCATGAAAAAACTCCTGACCGCCCTGCCGCTGGCCTTCCTGGCTGCGTGCGCTTCACATCCTTCGGGTTCTTCCAATGACGCCGGCGCCGCGGCTGCCGGATCGGTGTCGGCCGTCGATAGCAGCGGCTGGCAGGCGTTGCGCGCCAAATACATGGATTGCGCGCAGAAGAAGGCCAACGACAACCTGTCGGCCAAGGGCCAGCCCAAGGACGTGGCCAACCTGGCGCTGGCCGCGTGCGAGCCTGAACTGGACGCCATGCATGATTCCTTCCGCACCTACCTGGATGGGCAGATGTCGTCAGCGCACGGCAAGAGCAGCGCCCGCCAGGCGGCGGCGCGCGTGACCACCGACACCCGCGAGAAGGCGCGCAGCTACCTGGTGCGCTACGTCGAGCGCGAGCGCTACGTGGCCCGCGTGCCCTGAGGGAGGGCGCCCGGCAGCCTGGTCAGAGCATTTCCAGCGGGCCCGGGCCGTCGGGCGGCGGGAAGATGCGGTCGAGTTCGGCCAGCTGGGCGGCCGACAGCGCATGCGACAGCGCGCCCAGGTTCTCCTGCAGGCGCTCGCGCCGGCCGGTCTTGGGGATGGCGATCACGCCGTCCTGCGCCAGCAGCCAGGCCAGCGCCGCCTGTGCCGTCGTCATGCCGTGGTCGCGCGCAAAGCGCTTCAGCCCGGGGTTGCCCAACAAGCGTGACTGCTCGATCGGCGAATAGGCCATCACCGGCACGCCGCGCTGGCGCAGCCACGGCAGCAGGTCCCATTCGATGCCGCGCCGGCCCAGGTTGTACAGCAGCTGGTTGGTGGCCAGCCGGTCGCCGCCCGGCGCGTCCCACAACTCCTGCAGATCGGACAGGTCAAGGTTGCTGACGCCCCAGCGGCGGATCTTGCCGTCGCGCTGCAGCGCCTCCATGGCCTGCACAGTCTCTTCCAGCGGCACGCCGCCGCGCCAGTGCAATAAATAGAGGTCGATGCGGTCGGTGCGCAGCCGCTTCAGGCCGCGCTCGCAGGCCTGCACGGTGCCGCGCCGGCTGGCGTTGAAGGGATAGACCTTGCTGACAAGGAAGGCCTCGTCGCGGCGCCCGGCGATGGCCTCGCCGATCATCTCCTCGGACTGGCCTTCGCCATACATCTCGGCGGTATCGATCAGCCGCAGGCCAAGGTCCAGGCCCAGGCGCAGCGTGGCAATTTCTTCGGCGCGCGCGGCGCGTGACTCGCCCATATTCCACGTTCCCATGCCGAGCGCCGGGACGCGCTCGCCGTCGGGCAGGGTGACTTGCTTCATGTGTTGGCTTCCTGATATGCCGGGCGGGTGCCCGGCGGCACCCAACCACACTAGTTAACAACACCTGGAATGTACAAGCCGCGCGGGTTGCGATTGCTTTAGACCAGTCCGGTCAGAAAATACACGGTAATGACAAAGAACACCGCGGCGGTCTTGATCAAGGTGACGGCGAAGATATCGCGGTAGGACTCGCGGTGGGTCAGGCCGGTCACCGCCAGCAGCGTGATCACGGCGCCGTTGTGCGGCAGGGTGTCCATGCCGCCGCTGGCCATCGACACCACGCGGTGCAGTACTTCCAGCGGGATCTGCATGGCCTGCGCGCCCGCGATGAAGGTCTGCGACATCGCCGCCAGCGCTATGCTCATGCCGCCCGAGGCCGAGCCGGTGATGCCGGCCAGCGTGCTGACCGAGACCGCGGCATTGACCAGCGGGTTGGGGATCGCGTGCAGCGCTTCGCTGACCACCAGGAAGCCGGGCAGGGCGGCGATGACCCCGCCGAAGCCGTATTCCGATGCCGTGTTCATCGACGCCAGCAGCGCACCGCCGACGGCGGCCTTGGTGCCCTCGGCAAAGCGCTCGCGCAGGGCGCCGAAGGCGGTCACCAGCACCACGGCGATGCCCAGCAGCAGCGCGCCTTCCACTGCCCAGATCGCGGTCACGCTGGCGATTTTGGTTTCCACCGGCTTGGGCAGGCCCGGCAGCGCCACGCTGTTGGAAGGGCCATACCAGAGCGGGATCATCCGAGTCAGCCAGAAGTTGGCCACGCCCACCACCACCAGTGGCAGCAGCGCCAGCAGCGGGTGCGGCAGCTTGCCGGACTGGCTGCGCTCCGGCTCGTTGCGCAGGTTGGTGCCGTAGCCTTCGCCACGCGCGGCGGCGGCGCGGCGGCGCCATTCCAGGTAGCTCAGGCCCACCACCAGGATAAACAGCGAGCCGGCCACGCCCAGCACCGGTGCGGCCCAGGACGTGGTGTTGAAGAAGTTGGTGGGGATGATGTTCTGGATCTGCGGCGTGCCCGGCAGCGAATCCATGGTGAACGAGAACGCGCCCAGCGCGATCGCGCCCGGCATCAGCCGCTTGGGGATGTTGCTCTGGCGGTACAGCTCGGCCGCGAACGGATAGACCGCGAACACCACCACGAACAGCGACACGCCGCCATAGGTCAGCAGCGCGCACACCGTGACGATCACCGCGTTGGCGCGCGAGCGCCCGATATAGCGGATCGCCGCGGCGACGATGGACTCGGAAAAGCCGGATAGTTCAACCACCTTGCCGAACACCGCGCCTAATAAGAACACGGGGAAATAAAGCTTCACGAAGCCGACCATCTTCTCCATGAAGATGCCGGTGAACACCGGCGCGACCGCGGACGGGTCGGTCAGCAGCACCGCGCCCAGCGCGGCGATGGGCGCGAACAGGATCACGCTGTAGCCGCGGTACGCGGCGAACATCAGAAAGGCAAGGGCTGCCAGCACGATCAGGAACGACATCGGATCTCCTTCAGGGTTGCCTTCTCCTGAGGTGCGGTCCGTTGCCGCGCGGGGGCCAGCGCTTGTGGCGCCTTGTCTCTTTCTGTGCGCCAGGAGAAGGGATCAGCGGGCGACTGTGCCACAGCTTGCCCCGCGGCGAAACCTCTGGTCTCGCCGCGGGGGCACTGGGATGACAGCGGCCGGCATGAAGGCGGTGCGCCGTTTCAGCCGTGCTGGTGGCGATACTCCTGCGTGCGCCCGCCGTAGCCATAGGCTGCGGCGCGGGCGTCGATCACGTGCACGTACGACACCGGATGCAGCTTGCCCAGCAACCCCGACATGGTCTCGAACACGGCCTCGATGAACTGCGCTTTCTCCGCCTTGGTGTTGGTTTCATCGGTCACACTGAGGTCCAGGTGGAAGGCGTTGCGGCCCTGCTCCGACAGCGGCACGTCGGCGATGATCCAGCTGTCGTGCGGGATGTACTGGACCGTGACGGCAATCACGTCGCGCTTCTTGCCGAGCACGCGCTCGGTCAGGTCGGCGATCGCCCTGGCGCTGCGGCGGGTGAGGGCGGCATCGGGTTGGCCGGACAGGTGCAGGACGATGTGGGGCATGGCTGGCTCCTTGGCTTTGCGTGGGTTGGTGATGCCATGGTAGGGGGTGGTGTAGTATCGGAAAAGCGGGAATATCCGATGTGGACCATCGGGTTATCCGAAGGAATGCCACCCTTGCCGGAGCCTTGCCATGCGTGGATTCGAAACCGACCAGTTGCGCACCTTTGTCACGGTCGCGGACAGCGGCAGCTTGTCGGCGGCGGCGCCCAGGCTGTTCCTGTCGCAGTCCTCGGTCAGCGAGCAATTGCGCAAGCTGGAGGAGCGCGCCGGGGTGCCGCTGCTGTCGCGCGGCCGTCATGGGGCGGTGCCGACGCCGGCCGGGGAGCGGCTGCTGGAACACGCGCGGCGCATCCTGGCGCTGAACGAGCTGGCCCTGCAGGAGCTGCGCGGCCACGCGCTGGCGGGCGAACTGCGGCTGGCCGTGACCGACTACTTCCGCCCGGGCGAGATCGCCGGCATGCTGCGGCGCCTGCGCGAGCGCTACCCGTACCTGCGCCTGCACGTGACGGTGATGAAGAGCGCGGCGATCGATGCCGCGGCGGAGATGGACACCTTCGATATCGGCCTCAGCATGCGCCTGCCCGGCACCCGCGGGCAGGGCGCGGGCACGCGCGGCACGGTGCTGCGGCGCGAGCCGCTGGCCTGGGTCGCCGCGCCCGCCGAGGCCGAGAGCCTGCCCGCCACGCTGCCGCTGGTGCTGCTGCCCGACACCTGCTCGCTGCATCAGTACGTGGTGCAGCTGCTGCTGCGCAAGCGGCTGCCGTTCGTGGTTGCGCACTCGGCGTCGGGCGTCGCGGGGCTGCACCTGGCGCTGGCAGCGGGGCTGGGATTGTCGTGCCTGAATGCGTCGGCAATCGGCCCCGGCGTGGCGCCGCTGGATGCCGCCAGCATCGCCCGGCTGGCCTTGCCGCGGCTGCCCGAGGCGGAGTTTTTCCTGTTGCCCGGCCGGCGCGGCGAATCAGGCTTGATCGCCGAGGCGCGCGATGCACTTGCCGGGCAGTTGAGGTAGCAAATGGCAGGAAATGCGCTTGCACAGCTCCAGTTTGTGATCAATGCAACATATATTGATCGGGAATAAGAATAATTCGCAATCTCGTTGACCCTGGCAATCCTGTAATCGATAATGCGCTCGCGTTTTCAAAACTATTACAGCCGATTACAGTGAAATGAGAATAAAACTTCACCCGATCTGTGCCGCGGTGGCGGGGAGCTTCGTATTTCAACCGATGCTGACGTGGGCCCAGGCCGCGCCAGACGCTTCGGCGCAGTTGCCCGAGGTCACGGTCAGGGCCGATGCCGGCCGCGAGCTTGGCACCGGCTATAACCCGCCCAATGCGGTCAGCGCGACCAAGACCGAGGCGCCGCTGCGCGACATCCCCCAGACCGTCAACGTGGTCACTGCCGATGTCATGCGCGACCAGCACGCCACTTCGATGCAGGATGCGCTGAAAAACGTGCCGGGCGTGTCGTTCTCCACCGGCGACGGCCAGCGCGACCAGGTGTCGATCCGCGGCTTCAGCGCCATCGCCGACCAGTTCGTCGACGGCATCCGTGACGATGCGCTGTACTTCCGCGACCTGTCCAACGTCGACCGCGTCGAAGTCATCAAGGGACCGGCAGCGGTGCTGTACGGCCGCGGTTCGTCGGGCGGCCTGATCAACCGCGTGACCAAGAAGCCGGGCATCGACGTCACCGACTTCGCGCTGAGCTACGGCATGTGGGCCGACCGCCGCGCCGAAGCCGACGTGGGCCGCGTGTTCGCCGACGGCGCCGCCGCCTTCCGCGTGACCGGTGCGGTGGAGAAGGCCAACAGCTACCGCTCGCAGCAGTTCCTGGACCGCTCGGCGATCGCGCCGTCGCTGGAGCTGCGCCTGGCACCGGAAACGACGGTCCTGCTGCAGGCCGACTACCTGGAAGACCGCCGCGTGACCGATTTCGGCATCCCGGCCTACAAGGGGCGCCCGGTGGACGTGCCGGCCTCGCGCTACTACGGCGCGGCCAATGCGCGCGATGCCGACTATAGCCAGTCGCGTGTGTACTCGGGCACTGCCACGATCAACCATCGCTTCAACGACGACTGGTCGATCCGCAACGCCACGCGGTACTACCACTACTCGCTGGATCGCAATAACACGCTGACCAGCTCGGTCAACGAGGTGACACAGCGGCTGACGATGTCGCACTCCAACGTCTACCGCGAGGAGCACGGCTGGTTCAACCAGACGGACCTGACGCAGAAGGCGACGATCTTCGGTACGAAGCACGAAATCCTTTACGGGATGGAGATCGGCCAGCAGAACAAGGATCTGGTCAACTATTCGAAGGCCGTGCCAGGCACGTTCGATCTGTTCAACCCGGTGCTGCCCACGCTGCCGCGCCTGGTGGGTGGCACGCCTGCCACCAGTAATCTGGGTATCGCCAAGACCCTGGCGTTCTACACCCAGGACATGATCACCTTCACCGAACAGTGGAAGGCGCTGCTCGGCGTGCGATACGACAACTTCCAGCAGGACACGGAACAGCGCCTGGCAGGCCAGAAGAACCTGTCGCGTACCGACAACGCCTGGAGCCCGCGTGCAGGCCTGGTCTGGCAGCCGTCGAAGGTGCAGTCGTATTACGTGTCTTGGAGCCGGTCGTTCCAGCCGTCGGGTGAAGCCTTCGCGCTGGCAACCAACAACGCCGATCTGGCGCCCGAAACGACCAACAATGCCGAGGTCGGCGCCAAGTACGACTGGCTCGACGGCAAGGCAAGCACGACGATTTCGGTGTTCCGGCTGGAGCGTAGCAACGTCAAGGTTTCCAGCGTCAACAACACGCTGATCCCGATCGGCGAGCAGCGCACCGACGGCGTGGAGCTGAGCGGCGCCGCCGAACTCGGCAGTGGCTGGCGCGTGCTGGCTGGCTATGCCTATCTGGATGCGGTGGTCACCAAGTCCTCGCCAGCCCTGCAGGGCAAGCGCGCCACGCTGACGCCGCGCCATTCCGGCAATGTCTGGCTGACCAAGACGCTGGGCAACGGCTTTGGCATCGGCGGCGGCCTGAACCTGGTCGGCGCGCGGATGGCCGACCCGGCCAATACCGTCACGCTGCCGGGCTACGTCACGGCGGACATGATGGCCTGGTACCGCCATGGCCCGTTCGAGGCGCAGTTGAACCTGTATAACCTGTTCAACAAGAGCTACATCGTCTCGGCGCATGGTTCGAATGCCAACCTCAACATGCCCGGCGCTCCGCGCAGCGTGATGGCCACCCTGCGCTACCGGATGTAAAGCGCAGCATCGTGGACAAAAAAACCGGGCGGTGATGAACCGCCCGGTTTTTTTTCGACTGCCGTTTCTCCTTCGGCTGGGACACGCAACGGCATGCCCCGGAGAAACCCTGAGTCCTGCGCCGTGCCGGCAGGGTCAGTGGTCACGTTCCCAGGTCTGGGTGCGGCCGATCAGGCTGATGCCGATGAAGCCGCGCACGCTGAGCTTGTTGCCGTCGTCGGCCAGCGACATCTTGCTCTTGTAGACCTTGCCGTTCTCCGGGTCCAGGATCTCGCCGCCGCTCCACTCGTTGTCGCCGGTCTTGCGCAGGCCAGAGAGGATGGTCATGCCGATGACGGGCTGGTCCTTGCGTGCGTCGGTGCACTTGTCGCACACGCGCGGCTTGCCGTCGCTCTCGACGAAGGTCTTGACCAGGCGTCCGCTGAAGACGCCGTTCTTCTCGGTGATCTCCACCAGCCCGCGCGGCTTGCCGGTGTTGTCGTCGATGGTCTTCCACATGCCGCTGGGCGTGGCCTGCGCCATTGCCGCGGCGCTGCCGAGCAGGGTGGCGGCAAGCACGGCGGCGCGCAGGGTCGAAGCAAGGGGGGAATGGATGCGCATGATGTCTCCTTTGAGATTCGTAGCCACGCCAATCTACTGGCGCCGGAGCCGCGCCGCAATCCGGCGCGGCGCGGCGCGCGTCTTTCCGCCGCCCTCGCCTGCTACCCGCAAAGCCGCATGCAGCTGCCGTTTGCGGGTTATTGTGATGCAGCAAAATGCAGCGGCGGGCGGGCGCTGAAGCAATCCTCCAAGCGGACGTACGACGCGCTGCCGGCAGGGCGAGGTGAGTGGTGCGGCGATTGGCGAGGGTGAAAGAGCGACGACGCGAGGCACGGCGCGCGCGATCCGAATCGCACGGCAAGCGCGCGGATTGAACACGCATGCCGATGGCTTGATCGAAGCGGCTGCCGAAGTGTTGCCGCGATGCTTCGCGAGCGTCGCGGCTTGGCTCGATCGCAACGCTTTGATGACCTCGCGATGCCTTCGCGCTGTTGCGTCGATGCAAACCGTTGCGTGCACGCATCACTCTTGGACGGTGTGTGCGAAGGTGTCGCGCGAAGCGTGAAGCGGGCATGGCCGACGCTTGGTCGCATGGCGGCGCGTGCGTGCGTTGCCGATGGATGTAAAGCATGCAGAGCGTGTGTCGCGCAGCGCGGCGCGCGCGCGTTCAGGAACGTGTCCGCGCCAGTCGACGGCTGCCGCACGCGTATCGGTGCATCGCCCGCAAAGCCTTTGTCCATGCGGCTTTTCGGAAAACGCGAGGTCGCGCGCAGCGGCATCGCGCAATCGTCAGGCGCGCGTTGCGATGCGGGTCGTCGGGGTTTGTCGCGGTGTGTAAAAGCTGCGATGCGCGGAGTGTGCGATGGGGTGTCGCGCTGCGTGTGCGAGCGTGCGCAACGCGCATCCGCACCAGCGTGCGAGCGACGCGTTGCGATGCTATCGGCAACGTCTTCGTGACACCGCGCGTGAGAACTAGTTCGAGCGATACATGCAGGCAAGTTTTTTTGCACTTTTTTCTTAACATCATCGTGCAAACGAATTATGATTCGCCTTGACAAGAGTCTCACTTCATTGCAGAGAAGCAGGAAGCAAGATGGAACGACGAGCGCGATGCGCGCTTCGATGCAGTGACGAAGGTAGTAGCTGAGGAGCACGAGAACTTTGACGCAGACCAGGCCGGACCGGCTTCTTAAAACGCGTGCAGTCTCCCTTGGTCCATTAACGGGTTGGACCCGCTACCACCGAATGAATGCCGCCTGCCGTGCGCGAGGCCAAGCCCGCACCGCAGGCCAGCTGTCCGATATCTCCTCATTTCTGGCCGTGCGCCGGCTCAACGGGCGGTGCGGGCTGATCGAATATTCCAGGGCGCGGCACGTGCCCGAGACCCGCTTGCGGGCTCGCTCCGGCCGCCAAGTCACCGCTAGGGGCGGTGCGCCTGCAACCGAATTCATTAGCGTGCAGCAGTGGTCGGGCCGCACGCCGATGAATCGCTCGCTCGACTGGGGCCGCGCTGCTGTAGCGCGCCTCGGGTCGGTCGGGTCGCCAACTTAGGTCATTCGATATTCACTCTCTAGTGAAGGAGTTATCCATGGCAACTGCTGCAAAGAAAAAGCCGGCGGCTAAGAAGGCCGCCAAGCCGGCCGCCAAGAAGGCTGCTGTGAAGAAGGTCGCCGCCAAGAAGGCAGCACCGGCCGCCAAGAAGGCACCGGCCAAGAAGGCCGCTGTGAAGAAGGTCGCCGCCAAGAAGGCAGCACCGGCCAAGAAGGCAGCCGCCAAGAAGGCCCCGGCCAAGAAGGCCGCGGTGAAGAAGGTAGCCGCCAAGAAGGTCGCGACCAAGAAGGTTGCAGCCAAGAAGGCACCGGCCAAGAAGGCCGCGGTGAAGAAGGTAGCCGCCAAGAAGGTCGTGGCCAAGAAGGCTGTTGCCAAGAAGGCTGTTGCCAAGAAGGCTCCGGCCAAGAAGGCTGCAGTGAAGAAGGTTGCTGCCAAGAAGGCTGCACCGGCCAAGAAGGCTGCCGCGAAGAAGCCGGCTGCCAAGAAGGCTGCTGCCAAGAAGCCGGCTGCCAAGAAGGCTGCCGCCAAGCCTGCCGCGGCCCCTGCCGTTGCTCCCGCTTCGGCTGCCAAGACCGCGCTGAACCCGGCCGCTGCCTGGCCGTTCCCGACGGGCAACCGTCCGTAAGCTGCTCCGCCACGGAGTGGACCTTACGCGTTCCGCAAGGAACCGCACCGGCACGCAGCGCGTGCCCGCATGACCGGATACTGTGTATCCGGTCCGCAAGACACCAGGTCTTGCTGACCCGCCGATGGCATCCGCCCGGCGGGTTTTTTCATGGACGCGCGCCTGCGGGCGGGGGCGGTCCGCCACTGTTACGGAATTGCAAAGCCGAAAAGAAAAAGCGCCGCGACCCTTGCGGGTGCGGCGCGCATTGTTGCGCCCTGGCGCGGCCCTGCGGGGCCACGAGGGCTCAGTGCGTGACCCGGGTCAGCCCGCCTGAGGACAGCAGCCGCACGCGCTCGCCAGGGCGGAAGGCTTCGTCCGCCTCCTGCGTGATCGCGCGCATCTCGCCGTTTTCCAGGCGCACGGTGATTTCCAGCCCGCGGCGCTGGTTGATCTTGTTCTCGGCCGCGCTGCCGGCAATGCCGCCGAGCACCGCGCCAAGGATCCCGGCTGCCACCGCGCCGTTGCCGCCGCCGATGGCACCGCCGGCCAGCGTGCCGGCGCCGCTCTGGTTACCCTGGATGGTGACCTCGCGGATGCCTTCGACCACGCCGTAGCGCACGGTCTGTTCGCGCTGCGCCTGGCCCGTGCCATAGACGCTGTTGGAGTTGGATTGCGTAGCGCAGCCGGCAACCAGGACGGTGACGGCAAGGACGGCAACGGCACCGCCACGTAGCTTGTTATTCATGTTGTTTCCCGAAAAGAAGCCACGCGCCGGCCGCAGGTCAGGCGTAGCGGTACCCGAATGCAGACTGGAACCGGTTGCCGATTTCCTCGCGCGACAACCAGTGGTTCTGCGGACCCTGTTGCGCGATCTTGACCGAACCCATCAGCGATGCCAGGCGGCCAGTCGTTTCCCAGTCTAATCCGTTTTCAATGCCGTAAAGCAGGCCGCCACGGAAGGCGTCGCCACACCCGGTCGGGTCCACGATGCGCTCGGCCGCAACGGCCGGAATCGCGTACTGGCGACCATCGGCAAAGATGCTGGCGCCGCGCTCGCCGTGCGTGACGATGAAGGCACGGACCTTGGCGGCAACCTCGGCGCTGGTCCAGGCGGTACGGGACAGCAGGACCTGCGCCTCGTAGTCATTGACTGTCACGTAACTGGCGAGTTCAACGAACTCGCGCAGGTCTTCGCCGTTGAACAGGGGCATGGCCTGACCCAGGTCAAAGATGAACGGCACGCCGGCCTCGGCGAACTGGCGCGCGTGGTGCAGCATGCCCTCGCGGCTGTCGGGCGCGACGATGCCAAGGCCCGGCGTGCTGGCGCCGCCCAGCGCATCCTTGACGTTGTTCAGCTGCGACTGGCTCATTGCGCCAGGGTGGAAGGCAGTGATCTGGTTGTTGTCCAGGTCGGTGGTGATCATGGCCTGCGCCGTGAAGGTCTCCGCCAGCACGCGGATGTGGCCGGTGGGGATCTCCAGCTTGCGCAGGTAGTCCAGGTAGGGTTCGGCATCGGTGCCGACGGTGGCCATCACCACGGGATCGCCGCCCAGCATCTTCAGCGTGTAGGCGATGTTGCCGGCGCAGCCGCCGAACTCGCGGCGCATGCCGGGCACCAGGAACGAGACGTTCAGCATGTGGATCTGGTCCGGCAGGATGTGTTCACGGAAGCGTCCGTCGAACGTCATGATGGTGTCGTAGGCGACGGAGCCGCAGATCAGGCTGGCCATGCTCTCTCCAGGTGTTGGGGTAATTGGGTGGAACGGAGCCCTTGCGGGCAGTATCGGTCAGGCAGAAAACAAAAAGCGGCCGCCCCGGGATGCGGGCGGCCGCTGCCGTCCGGGAACGCGCGGGTTCCCGGGCGGGCCGCTGATTACTTCAGCGCGGCCAGGGCGGCGTCGTAGTCCGGCTCGCTCTTGATCTCGGGCACCAGCTGGCTGTACTTGACGGTATCGTTCTCGTCGAGCACCACCACGGCGCGGGCGGTCACGCCGGCCAGCGGGCCGGTCTTGATGTCCACGCCGTAGTTGCCCTTGAACTCGGCGCCGCGCATGGTCGACAGCGGTACCACGTTGGCCAGGCCTTCAGCCGTGCAGAAGCGGCCCATGGCGAACGGCAGGTCGGCCGAGATCGTCAGCACCACGGTGTTGGCGAGGCCACTGGCGGCTTCATTAAACTTGCGCGCGGAGGCCTGGCACACCGGGGTATCCAGGCTCGGGACGATGTTCAGCACCTTGCGCTTGCCGGCGAAGTCGGCCAGCGTGACGTCCTTCAGGTCCTTGCCGACCAGCGAGAAGGCGGGGGCCTTGTCGCCGGCTTGCGGGAACTTGCCTGCGACTTCGATGGCGTTGCCGCCGAGGGTGACGTTGCTCATGTCTGCTCCTTGTTGTCTGATGGATTTCCGGTTCGTGTCCGGAGCGGGGGGCGCGGCCTGCCGCCGGGCTCGGATTCGGTCCGGCGGCGGGCCGGGAATTCAGGGGTAAAAAATCAGCACGCGATAGTTGGCTGGCGCCTGCTGCGTCCGGAATCGTACCCGAACCGGCAGCTCCATGCCCGCGCGAAGACCCTGCGCGGCAAAGGCCTTTTGCGACGGCTCCAGGTACTCCGCGGGTTGCAGCACCCGGCGCAGCAGCAACTGGTCCTGCAGGTCGGTCATCACCAGCTCGATCGCGGGCAGGGCGGTGCTGGCGCGGCCCAGGTTGCGCAGCGTGACCGCCAGCTGGTAGGTGTCGCCGTCTTCATCCTGGCGCTGCAGCTGCGAGGTCTCGATGCGCAGCGCATCGATGTCGCGCCACGGCGGCACGTCGCAGCCCAGCGGCGCGCAGGCGGCCTCGAGTGCCGGGCGCAGTATCGGGAACTGGCCGGCCAGCTGGCTGCGTGCCAGGTAGACCACTTGCACGGCCGCGGCGATGGCAAGCACCACGGCGGCCACGCGCCAGGCGGAGCGGGACACGGCCACTGGCTTGCGGGGCTGGCGTTCGCGCTCGCGCTCACGCGCATGGCGCAGGAAGTCGGGGGCGAAGACCGGGCCGGCCGGTGCTTCGGTGCGCGCCCAGCGGCGCGTGGTCTGCTCGCGCGCGACGGCGCCGCCGGTGACGCTGAAGGGCTGGCCGGTGTCGGGGGCGTTGTCGTCGTCGCCAACGGTGGGTGGGGCGGGCGAGGCGGCGGGGCGGGCCGATGCGTCCTCCGGCCACGCGGTCGGCTCGGGCCCGGCATCGGCTGACGCCGCGCGCAGGAACTCGCTTGCGCTGGGGATGCTGGCAGCGGGTGCCACTGGCGCGGCATCGGCGTCGGCGGATTGCGGCGCTGCCGGTGTTGCTGGTGTTGCCGCAGTGGCCGGGGGTGCCGCCGGTGCGGCGGGGGTATCGAGCGCGCCGTGATCGAGTGCCGGCCAGGCGGGCGCGGAGGCCGGTTGTGCCGGCGTATCCTCGGCTTGCTCCGGTGCCGTGACGGGGGCGGGCTCAGCCGCATCCGGGCCGGCAGCCTGGCGTTCTGCGTCGCGTGCATCGCGATGGGCGACGGCGTCGTTGGCTTCGCGCAGCGCCTGCTCGATCTCGGCGTCTTCCATGCCGGCGGGTGCCGGCATGGCCATGTCCTCCGGCGACGACATCAGCATCGTCGGCGCATCCAGCGCCGGCACGTCATAGCCGGGGTCGATGGTCGGGGTGAAGGCAGGCTGCGGCGCAGGCGCGGCGTCAGCCGATACGGGGGGCGCCGAGGACGCGGGAGATGCTCCCGGTAAAGCTGCTGCGGACGGCGCCGATGATGCCGATGACGCAGCGTCGGTCGGCAGCGGAATCTCGATCAGGTGCTCGCGCGCGTCGAACACCGTTTCGCACTGGCCGCAGCGCACCAGGCCCTGGCGCAGGCGCAGCTGGTCGGCGACCAGCCGGAAGGCGGTGCGGCAGGCCGGGCAGCGCGTGACTAGCTTGACGGCGGCCATCGGTGTGAATCAGGGACGGGTGCCGCGGGTGCCATGCAGGCACACCCAGCCTTCCTCGCTGCGCCACACCGTCAGCGGCAGCCAGGGCGCGTAGGCCGCGGCGACTTCATCCGCCTGGCGCTCCAGCACGCCGGACAGCACCAGCCGTCCGCCGGCGCGCACGCGCGCGCTCAGCATGGCGGCCATCAGCTTGAGCGGATTGGACAGGATATTGGCGACCACCAGGTCGTAGCTGGCCTCGGACACCGATTCGGGCAGCGCGAACGAGGCTTCCACCCGGTTGCGCTCGGCGTTGTAGCGCGACGCTTCCACCGCGTTGGGATCGATGTCGATGCCGACGGTGTCGCCCGCGCCCAGCTTGCGCGCCACGATGGCCAGGATGCCGGAGCCGCAGCCGTAGTCGAGCACGGTTTCGCCCGGCTTCAGGTTCTGCTCCAGCCACTGCATGCACAGCCGCGTGGTGGGATGGCTGCCGGTGCCGAAGGCCAGGCCCGGGTCGAGCTCCAGCACCACGGCATCGGGCTCGGGGGCGTCATGCCACGACGGCACCACCCAGATGCGCTCGCCGATGCGGATCGGCTCGAACTGGGATTGCGTCAGCCGCACCCAGTCCTGGTCCTCGACCGCGCGCAACTGGTATGCCGGCACCGGCTCGATGCCCAGCTGGTTGGCGGCTGCCGCCACCACCACGGCCGGATCGGCATCGTCGCCGAACAGCGCGACCACGCGCGAGCGGTTCCACGCGAGTTGCTTCGGTTCCAGCCCGGGCTCGCCAAAGAGCGGCTGCTCGTCGGGCGTGTCGGCATCGGCATCTTCCACCGAGACCGACAGCGCGCCGAGGTCGAACAGGGCATCAGACCAGGCTTCGGCCTGGTCCTGCGCCACTTCGATCACACATTCCTGAAATGCCACGGGCTTCCTTGCTTGCTGCTTGTGTATTGCGGGTAACGTTGCGTCAGGCCTTCGCGCGCTCGGCCAGGCGATGCTCGAGGTAGTGGATGCTGGTGCCGCCTTCAACGAAATTGGCATCCATCATCAGCTCGCGGTGCAGCGGCACGTTGGTCTGGATCCCGTCCACCACCATTTCCGACAGCGCGATACGCATGCGGGCAATGGCCTGCTCGCGCGTGGCGCCGTAAGTGATGATCTTGCCGATCATCGAATCGTAGTTAGGCGGGACGAAGTAACCATCATACGCGTGCGAGTCGACCCGCACACCCGGGCCGCCGGGCATGTGCCAGGCGGTGATGCGGCCCGGCGACGGCGTGAACTTGAACGGGTCCTCGGCGTTCACGCGGCATTCGATCGCGTGGCCGCGGAACTGCACGTCCTTCTGGCGCAAGCGCAGCTTCTCGCCGAAGGCGATGCGGATCTGCTCCTGCACGATGTCGATGCCGGTGATCATCTCGGTGACCGGGTGCTCGACCTGCACGCGCGTGTTCATCTCGATGAAGTAGAACTCGTTGTTCTCGTACAGGAACTCGAAAGTGCCGGCGCCGCGATAGCCCATCTTCTTGCAGGCCTCGGCGCAGCGGTCGCCGATGCGCTCGATCAGGCGGCGCGGAATGTGCGGTGCGGGCGCTTCCTCGATCACCTTCTGGTGGCGGCGCTGCATCGAGCAGTCGCGCTCGCCCAGCCAGATCGCCTGGCGGTGCTGGTCGGCGAGGATCTGGATTTCCACATGGCGCGGGTTCTCAAGGAACTTCTCCATGTAGACCTCGGGATTGCCGAAGGCGCGGCCGGCCTCTTCGCGCGTCATGTTGACGGCGTTGATCAGCGCGGCTTCCGTGTGCACCACGCGCATGCCGCGGCCACCGCCGCCGCCGGCGGCCTTGATGATCACCGGGTAGCCCACGCGGCGCGCGGTGGCCAGGATTTCCTTCGGGTCGTCGGGCAGGGCGCCGTCGGAGCCGGGCACGCACGGCACGCCGGCCTTGATCATGGACTGCTTGGCCGACACCTTGTCGCCCATCAGGCGGATGCTGTCGGCGGTCGGGCCGATAAAGACGAAGCCGGATTTCTCCACGCGCTCGGCAAAATCGGCGTTCTCGGACAGAAAGCCGTAGCCGGGGTGGATGGCTTGCGCGTCGGTCACTTCGGCGGCCGAGATGATGGCCGGCATGTTCAGGTACGACAGCGGCGATGGGGCCGGGCCGATGCAGACGGCTTCGTCTGCCAGGCGTACATACTTGGCCTCTTTGTCGGCCTCGGAGTACACCACGACCGTCTTGATGCCCAGTTCGCGGCAGGCGCGCTGGATGCGAAGAGCGATTTCGCCGCGGTTCGCGATCAGAATTTTTTCAAACATGGTCTCTCTCTGCGAGAACAGTAGCGGTCCCGCTGCGCGCCGCAACGGCACGCCGGGCGCACGGCCCGGGGGCGGTCGCCGCCGTGGCCGCCATACTGCGCGGAACTGCATGGAACTGCACGGAACGGGCCGCGAAGCCCACAACGTCCCTGGCGCCAAACAACGCCATGACATGCCGCGCGGGTGCTGCTGCGGGCCGCTTGCGTGGCCGATGGCAGCGTGCGGCGTGGCATGCCGGTCAGGATCAGCCGATGACGAACAGCGGCTGGCCGTATTCGACGGCCTGGCCGTTCTCGACCAGGATTTCCTTGATGACGCCGGCCTTGTCGCACTCGATTTCGTTGAGCAGCTTCATGGCTTCGATGATGCAGACGGTCTGGCCTTCCTTGACCGAGTCGCCGACGTTGACAAACGGCGCCGCGCCCGGCGACGGCGCGCGGTAGAACGTGCCCACCATCGGCGAGGTCACCACATGGCCGGCGGGCAGCTGGGCGGCGGGCTCTGCAACCGGGGCCACGGCACCAGCCGGTGCGGCGGCCGCAGCGGGCGGCAGCGCCTGCATCTGCGGCATGGCCATCGGCGCGGCGATGATTTGCGGCGGTTGCTTGACGATGCGTACCTTGCCGTCGCCTTCGGTGACTTCCAGCTCGGAGATGCCGGATTCGGCCACCAGGTCGATAAGCGTCTTCAGCTTGCGCAGGTCCATCTTTTATCCTCCTGAATCGGGTTATCCGGCCGCTGCCCGGGACGGGCCGCGGCGGAAGAATCGTGTTGCCGGCCGCCGGAAATCCACGCCCGTCGTGCCGAGGCACGCCAACGGGCGCAGGCCGCCGGGCGGCGCGCGCAGGTTGTCAAAAAAATCTTGGGAGTTCAGCTCCCCGAACTCTCGGGTGGCGCCTGCTCCTGGCCCAGCACATAGTCCAGCGCCAGCAGGTAACCGCGCCAGCCAAGCCCGCAGATCACCCCGACCGCCACGTCGGAGAAATAGGAATGGTGGCGAAAGCTTTCGCGCCGGTGCACGTTGGACAGGTGCACCTCGACGAACGGGATCGCCACGCCGGCCAGGGCATCGCGCAGCGCCACGCTGGTGTGCGTGTAGGCAGCCGGGTTGATGATGATGAACTCGACCCCTTCCGCGCGTGCGGCGTGGATGCGGTCGACCAGTGCCCCCTCATGGTTGGACTGGAACGTATCCAGCGAAACGCCGGCTTTGGTCGCGCCTTCGGCCAGGGCCGCGTCGATATCGGCAAGCGTCGTGTGCCCGTAGGTTTCCGGCTCGCGCGTGCCCAGCAGGTTCAGGTTGGGCCCATGCAGGACCAGCACCTTGCGGTAGCGGGCTGAGCGACGGATGGAGCGGGTTGCAGTCACGGCGGCTCGACCAGATCAACGAAATTGCGCGGAGATTACCGTAGCTTAGAGGGATTTGTCTAGCGTGCGATACAAGGCTTGGCGACCTTGTGGCCGCTTTGGCGGCCCTTAAAGCACTTTCCGGCCGTTTTGGCGCTCCGGCGAAACAAATCACTGAAGAAAACCGAAATTCAGCGAACTTGGCGGAAGAATGCGCTCAGGCGCGTGGCAGCACGGCCCGCAGTTCCTCGGCCGTCACCCGTCCCATCTTGCGATACTTCACGGATCCGTCCGGGTTGATCACCACCGTATAGGGCAGGCCGCCGGCGCTGTTGCCGAAGTTGCGCGACAGCTCGGTGCCGGCAAAACCAGCCACGGCGAGCGGATAGGCCACCGGCACCTTCCTGGTGAACTGCTGGATATTGGCGGCTGAATCGATGCCGATGCCGACAAACTCGACTTGGCGGCTCTTGTATTCCTCATGTAGCGCAGTCAGCTCCGGCATTTCCTCGACACACGGCCCGCACCAGGGCGCCCAGAAGTTGATCACTACGGTCTTGCCGCGCAGCTTGCCCAGGTCCAGGTCGGCGCCGGCCGCGTCGGGCAGGCGTGTCTGGAAGAAGGTTTCCACCGCGTGGTCGCTGGCGGGCTTGGGCGAGAACATGAAATGGCCGGCCAGTGCGCCGGCGGCGCAGGCGACCACGGCCAAGGTGATCCACAGCCAGAGGCGGGAGCGGCGGGCGGGCGAGGGAACGGTTTCAGTCATGGGGATGGCTTGGACCAGTGAAGTAGGGGCGGGCGTCAGGCCGGGTCGGCATCGCCGGGCGCGTCCATGAGCGCCCGTACCGCCTGCACGTCGGCGCGGGCCGGGCGCCCCGAGGCGTCGGCACGCACGGCGCCGCGTTCGTCGACGGCATCATACAGTGCAATATGGATGCCGACTGGGGCACCCAGTTCCGCGCGCACCTCGCCGGCGAGCAGCCGGGCCTCGCGGCGGTCGGGCCACTGGCCCTTCCACAGGAAGCTGAGAGTCTCGACATCGCCGCGGCCGCCGAAATGCCGGCTCTCGCTGGTCTCGAAATCCACGCCCGCGTTGATCAGGTGCAGCGTCGCATCCTTGGCGCTGTCGCAGAAGCACTGCAGATAGATATCGGAGTGCTCGGTGGCGGTGCCGTTGAGCACGGCGCCGATCAGGTACGGCCGGAACGCCGCCAGGTCTTCCATGGCCAGGACCGCCAGCCGGCGCAGCAGCGCCAGCACGCGGGGCTGGCTGTCGGCGTGGAACAGCGCCTGGTAGGCGCGCACCTCGGCTTCGACCTGTTCGTTGTCGGGCAGCCATTCGCCGGGCACGCGCTGCTCGCCCAGTACCTGGCGAGCGGCCTTGCGCTTGGCGGTGGCGTAGTCGGCACCGTCCTCGGCAATCATCCGGGCGGCAGCCTGGGCGATTTCCTCGCGCAGGCGGGTGGGGTCGGGAGCGGTACGTCGGGTCATGCCCCATGATACCGGAGGCTCCCGCGCAACCGGTGCGCGCTGCCGCAGTGCAGCGAATGCCGCGGGCGCTCGGGTACAATCGAACGCTTCCTGCCCGGCCAATGCACCACAAGACACGGCCTGAAAACGCCGCCGTGCCGCCGCGCCACGCCGGGTGCCGAATCCCCACGCCTGCGGGCTTCAAGTCTTTCCGGGAACCCATGCATATTCATATCCTTGGCATCTGCGGCACCTTCATGGGCGGCCTGGCGGTGCTGGCCAAAGAGGCCGGCCACCGCGTCACCGGCTGCGATGCCAATGTCTACCCGCCGATGAGCACCCAGCTCGAGGCCCAGGGGATCGAGCTCATCGAAGGCTTCGACCCCGCCCAGCTGTCACTGGAGCCGGACCTGTTCGTGATCGGCAACGTGGTCTCGCGCGGCAACCCGCTGATGGAGGCCATCCTCGACCGCAACCTGCCCTATGTGTCGGGCCCGCAATGGCTGGGCGAGCACGTGCTGGCGCGCAAGTGGGTGCTGGCGGTGGCCGGCACGCACGGCAAGACCACCACCACGTCGATGCTGGCCTGGATCCTGGAGGATGCCGGCTACCATCCCGGCTTCCTGGTGGGCGGGGTGCCGCAGAACTTCGGCATCTCGGCGCGTGTGACCGAATCGGACTTCTTCGTGATCGAGGCCGACGAGTACGACACCGCCTTCTTCGACAAGCGCAGCAAGTTTGTCCACTACCGCCCGCGCACCGCGATCCTGAACAACCTGGAATACGATCACGCCGACATCTTCCCGGATCTGGCGGCGATCGAGACCCAGTTCCATCACCTGGTACGCACCGTGCCCGGCCAGGGCCGGATCGTCGTCAACGGCGTTGAGGAAAGCCTGGCACGCGTGCTGGAGCGCGGCTGCTGGAGCGAGGTCGAGCAGTTTGGCGTAGGCGACTGGCGCGAAAGTGATGCTGTCGCTACTGCCGCGCCCGGCAAGGACGCCTTCGACGTCTGGTTTGGCGATGCCGTGCAGGGCACTGTGGTGTGGGACCTGCAGGGCACCCATAACCGCATGAATGCGCTGGCGGCGATTGCCGCCGCGCGTCATGTGGGCGTGCCGGCCGCGCAGGCGATCGAATCGCTGTCCCGCTTTGCCAACGTCAAGCGCCGCATGGAAGTGCGCGGCGTGGCCGGCGGCGTGACGGTCTATGACGACTTTGCCCACCATCCGACCGCGATCCAGACCACGCTGGAAGGGCTGCGCCGCCGCGTCGGCGATGCCCGCATCCTGGCAGTGCTGGAGCCGCGCTCCAACACCATGAAGCTGGGCGTGATGAAGGCGCAGCTGCCGGCCAGCCTGGAGCAGGCCGACCTGGTGTTCGGCTACGGCGCCCCGGCCGGCAAGGATGCGCTGGGCTGGGACCTGGCCGAATCGCTGGCGCCGCTGGGCGACAAGGCTGCCGCCTTCCAGGACCTGGGCGCGCTGGTGCAGGCCGTGCATGCCGCGGCGCAGCCGGGCGACCACGTGCTGGTGATGAGCAACGGCGGCTTCGGCGGCGTGCACCAGAAGCTGCTGGACGCGCTCAGCCAGGGCGCCGCGCGCTGATCGACGGGACGGACCATCATGCTGCTGTACCTGCACGGATTCCGCTCCTCGCCCCAGTCGTTCAAGGCCCGGCTGGTGCAGGAGCGCATGCGCGAGTGGGGCGTGGGCCGCTACTACGCCTGCCCCACGCTCAATGTCTCACCAGAACTGGCCATTGCCCAGGCGCAAGCCACGATCCGCGCCGCGCAGGCCGGCGGCGACCAGGAGATCGCCATCGTCGGCTCGTCGCTGGGCGGCTTCTATGCGCGCTGGCTGGGCGAGCGCCATGGCTGCAGGACCGTGCTGCTCAATCCGGCCATCCACCCCTGGACCGACCTGGAAACCTACCTGGGCGAACAGCCGCTGTGGCACGGCGGCGGTTCGGTCATGGTCGAGCGCCGCCACCTGCACGAGCTGTTGGACCTGCGCGTGGACACCATCACCGATCCCGAACGCTATTACCTGATCGCCGCCACCGGCGACGAGGTGCTGGATTACCGTGAGATGGTCGCGGCCTGCCCGGGCGCGAACATCCGCGTGATCGAGGGCAGCGACCACGGCATCAGCGAATTTGCCGACTACGTCGACGATGTGCTCGCCTTCTGCGGCTATGGTCCTGGCGGCAAGTTGCCGGCAGGCACAGGCCCGGCATGAGCGCGCAGTCCGCGCGCCGCTGCGGCTGGAGCCCGCACCTGGCCTTTGATGCAGCCATCACGCCCAACCTGCGGCGCTGGGTGACCGGTGACGACGGCTCGCTGACCGCGCGCCTGGTGGCAGCGTCGGAGCGCTTTCGCGTGGCGCGCCTGCTGCAGCGCCCGCAGCGCCCGCTGGCCGATGAATGGCAGGTGCTGGGCCAGCACGACCGCACCCCCGCGCTGACGCGCGAGGTGCTGCTGATCTGCGACGATATTCCCGCCGTGTTTGCCCATACCGTGGTGCGCTGCCGCCATGCGCGCCGCGACTGGCCGTTTCTGCGCGGGCTGGGCGAGCGCCCCCTGGGCGGCCGGCTGTTTGTCGATCCGGCGGTGGCGCGCGAGCCGTTCCAGTTTGCGCGTCTGCTGCCGCACCATCCGCTGCGCCAGCCCTTGCAGCGCGTGCTGCCGGCCATGGCGGCACTGCCCATGCTGCCGGCGCGGCGCTCGGTGTTCCGGCGCGGCAGCGGCGTCATGCTCGTGACAGAAGTGTTCCTGCCAGACCTGCTGTCGCGGCCATCCCCGGGGACCGAGGCGATTCCGCATCCAAAGTATTTGCGCGCATGTCGCTCTTAGCCTGCGGCGCCCCGGCGAGCCCGGGGCGCCGGAGCGGGGTGCGGTATCATTCCGGGTCTCAGGCCGCATCCATAGGGAGCGGCCCGCGACCTGCGCGCCGCAGCCGCAGCCGATTCCGTTCGCACGCGTTTGCGCCCGGTTGCACCATTTCTCCCACAGGATCCGCCCCGGCGCTGCCTCTTGGCGGCCAGACGCGGTTCCGCGCATTTCTGAAAGTACCGATCGATGCAGTTGCTGTTCGAAGAAGGCGGCGAAATCCGCGCCGGCACCGTGCTGAACCAGCAGGGCGAGGCTTACCAGGTGGAGTTGCCTGCCGGCAAGCGCACCAAGGTCAAGTCGCGCGACGTGCTGCTGCAGTTCGCGCAGCCGTCGGCAATCGAGCTGGTGCGCCAGACCGGCGACATGATGGCCGAGATCGACCTGGACTTCCTGTGGGAATGCGCACCCGAGGCTGAATTCGGCTTTGCCGAGCTGGCCGCCGAGTATTACGGCGCCGGGCCCGGCCCGGTGCAGCAGGCGGCGCTGGCGATGGCGCTGCACGGCAACCCGGTGTACTTCCGCCGCAAGGGGCGCGGGCGCTACCAGCGCGCGCCCGAAGACCAGCTCAAGGCGGCGCTGGCCGCGCTCGAGCGCAAGCGCCAGCAGGCGCTGGTGCAGGCCGAGTATGAAGAACAGCTCAAGGCGCTGACGTTGCCGGAGACGTTCCGCAACAAGGTACTGCAGCTGCTGTTCAAGCCGGACAAGAACAGCCTGGAATACAAGGCGATGGATGCGGCCTGCACCGCGCTGGGCATGACCCCGATGCGGCTGATGGTGGCCGCCGGCGGCGTGGCCAGTGCGCGCGCGCTGCATGAAGCCAAGTTCCTGGCCGAGTGTTTCCCCAAGGGCACGGGTTTTCCGGATACCGACGTGCCCGAGCCGCCCGCCGATCTGCCAGTGGCCGACGTAGAGGCGTTCTCGATCGACGACGTCACCACCACCGAGATCGACGATGCGCTGTCCGTGACCAGGCTGCCCGATGGCAAGCTGCGCATCGGCATCCATATCGCCGCGCCCGCGCTGGGCATCCGCCGTAGCGAGCCGCTCGATGCAGTCGCACGCCAGCGGTTGTCCACGGTTTATTTCCCGGGCGACAAGATCACCATGCTGCCCGACGCCGTGGTGGAGCGCTACACGCTGCAGGAAGGGCGCGTGTGCCCGGCGCTGTCGCTGTACGTGACGGTGGACCCGACCGTGTGGCTGATCACCGGCAGCGAGACCCGCGCCGAAATGGTGCCGATTGCCGCCAACCTGCGCCACAACCTGCTGGACGATGTCATTACCGAGGCTTCGCTTGCCGCGGGCACCGGCGACTACCCGTTCCGCGACGCGCTGACGCAGCTATGGCACTTTGCCGGCTACCTGTACGACGAACGCCAGAAGGCGCGCCTGGCCAGCGGCCTGCGCCCCGAGACGCACAACCGCGCCGACTTCAATTTCTACCTGGACGACCAGGCCGATGGCAGCCAGCGCGTGCGCATTGAACAGCGCAAGCGCGGCTCGGCGCTGGACAAGATCGTGGCCGAGCTGATGATCCTGGCCAACAGCACCTGGGGCAAGCTGCTGGCCGACAACGGCGTGCCGGGCATCTACCGCACGCAGAAGGCGTGGGGCATGCACCGCACCCGCATGCAGACCTACCCGGCGCCGCATGAAGGCCTGGGCGTGGCGCAGTACGCGTGGAGCACCTCGCCGCTGCGCCGCTATGTCGACCTGGTCAACCAGTGGCAGATCCTGGCGGTGGCCCAGCACGGCGTGACCGCCAAGCTGGTGGCGCCGTTCAAGCCCAAGGACGCTGACCTGCTGGCGGCGGTGGCAGACTTCGAAGGCACTTACGCCGCCTATGCCGACCACCAGTCGACCATGGAGCGCTACTGGTGCCTGCGCTGGCTCAAGCAGGAAAAGCGCGAGCGCATGGTGGCCTCGGTGCTCAAGGAAGGCGCGGTGCGCTTTACCGAGATCCCGCTGGTCACGCGCGTGCCCGAACTGGTGCAGGCGCAGCGCGGCACGCAGGTGCTGCTGGAGATCGGCGAGACCGACGAGATCACGCTGGAAGTGTCTTGCCGGGTGCTGGAAATTTTTGCCGGTGAAGGCGAGGTGCCCGAGGAAGAGCTGGAAAGCGACGAAGAAGCCGCAGAGCTGTCCGCCGAAGCCGCTGCCGAGGCGGCGGCCGAGGACGCCGCCGAGCAGGCCGCCGGGGTCTCGGGCGAGACCCCGGCCGAACCTGGCGGCGACGTTGCCGGCAAGGCGTCGGGCGAGCGCGACACCGGCACCCCGGCGGCCGGCTGAAGCCTTCGGAAATCGGCGGCGCTCACTTACAATGCGTGTCTGATCCGGGGCCCGTGGCCCCGGTCGGGCGCCGGCCCGGACCGGTTCAGGCCGGCGCCCGCCCCTCAGCCACCCTCCATCCATCGTGAACGCCACTCTCGCCGCTCCCCGCCACTGGTGGCATGCCAGGTGGCACAACAGCAGTACGCTGGCCAAGGCGCTGGCCATTTCCGTGGCCGTGCACGTGGTGCTGCTGATGGTGCGGGTGGCCGCGCCCGAGGTGTTCGAGATCAAGCGCAGCGATGCCGCGCTGGACGTGGTGCTGGTCAACGCCAAGTCGGCGCAGAAGCCGCGCAACCCGACCGCGCTGGCGCAAGCCAACCTGGACGGCGGCGGCGACCATGACCTGCAGCGCGCCACCACGCCGCTGCCCGCGCAGACCGTGACGCAGGAAGGCGATCTGGTGCGCCAGGTGCAGCGCCGCGTCGAGCAGCTGGAACAGGAGCAGCAACGCCTGCTGACCCAGTCGCGCGAGGCCGCGCCGTCGGTGCGCAACCAGCCGCTCAAGCCCGGCGAAAAGCGCCAGGACACCCCGCAGCGCGGCCAGGACGAGCGCACCTCGACCGACGAGATGGCCAAGCTGGAGGCCGAGATCGGTCGCAACCTGGACCACTACGCCAAGCGGCCCAAGCGCTTCCAGCTGACCGCCACGAGCGCGCAGGCGGTCGACTACGCGCAGTACTACGACCGGCTGCGCCACAAGATCGAGGCGCGCGGCACCACTGACTTCCCGCAACGCAACGGCAAGCCGCTGTACGGCCAGCTGATCCTGGTGATCAACGTCAACCGGCTGGGCAAGCTCGGCTATAACCGCGACGGCTATAACGTCGATGCCATCGACGTGGTCAAGAGCTCGGGCGATCCCGCGCTGGACCGCCAGGCCGTGGCGATCGTGCGCGCGGCTGCGCCGTTCGGCCCCTTTACCGCCGAGATGGCGTCGCGCCAGGACATCCTCGAAGTCATTTCCACTTTCAAGTTTTCGCGCAGCGGGCTGGAAACCCGCTTGCAGGCACGCTGATGACATCCACTGATTCTTCCCAAGCCACTTCCGACCGCTATGTGGTGATCGGCAACCCGGTCGCGCACAGCCGTTCGCCGGCGATCCACGCTGCCTTTGCGCGCCAGACCGGCGAGGCAGTGCAATACGACCGGCTGGAGGCGCCGCTGGACGGGTTTGCCGATGCCGTGCGCCGGTTCTTTGCCGATGGCGGCTACGGCTGCAACGTGACGGTGCCGTTCAAGCTGGAGGCCTATGACCTGGCCGACCGCCTGACCGAGCGCGCCGAGGCCGCCGGCGCGGTCAACACGCTGTGGATCGAAGAGGGCATGATCCATGGCGACAACACCGACGGCATCGGCCTGGTGCGCGATATCCAGGATAACCTCGACACGCTGATCGAAGGCAAGCGCGTGCTGCTGCTGGGCGCCGGCGGCGCCGCCATGGGCGCGATGCTGCCGCTGATCGAATGCCGGCCGTCGCGCATCGTGGTGGCCAACCGCACCGCGTCGCGCGCCAGCGACATGCTGGAAGAGTTTGTCGAAGCCGCCGACCAGTACGGCGTGGAGCTGTGGGGCGGCGGGCTCGATGCGCTCGACGGGCTGTCCGAGGATGAAGCCGTCGACGTGGTGATCAATGCCTCGTCCAGCAGCCTGCATGGCGAAGTGCCGCCGGTGCCCGAGTTCCTGCTGGGTGACGGTGTGCTGGCCTACGACATGATGTACGGCGCCGAACCCACCGTGTTCCTGCAGTTCGCCGCCCGCTGCGGCGCGCGCGTGAGCGACGGCCTGGGCATGCTGGTCGAACAGGCCGCCGAGGCCTTCTATATCTGGCGCGGCGTGCGGCCCCGCACCGCGCCCGTGCTGGCCGAGCTGCGCGCTGCGCTGCAGGCCGAACGCAAGGGCTGACCGGGGCGCCGCCAGCTGTGGCCAACCGCAACCGTTCGGCCAGTGCCGCCCGCGCCAGCGCCGCGCCGGCGCGCGCCGTGTTCAACCCGGTGCGCTGGCTGGGCTACCTGCTCGGCTGCGTGGCCGCGGGCGTGGTGGCGATGCAGCTGTACTTCTTCGTGCAGATCGCCAGCTGGCAGTACATCAATCCGACCACCACCACGTTCATGCGCGCCGAGCGCTGGCGCCTGTGCGGCATCAATGTCTGGAACTGCGGCCTCGACCGGCAATGGGTGCCTTACGACCGCATCTCGCGCAACCTCAAGCGCGCGGTGATCGCCAGCGAGGACGCCGACTTCGTCAACCATCCCGGCTATGAACTGGATGCCATGCTCGATGCCTGGGAGCGCAACAAGAAGCGCGGGCGTATCGTGCGCGGCGGCTCCACCATCACGCAGCAGCTGGCCAAGAACCTGTTCCTGTCGTCCGAGCAGCACTACCTGCGCAAGGGCCAGGAGCTGGCCATCACGTGGATGCTCGAGTTCTGGCTGGACAAGCAGCGCATCTACGAGATCTACCTGAATTCGGTGGAGTGGGGCGAGGGCGTGTTCGGCGCGCAGGCCGCGGCGCAGCACTACTTCCGCACCAGCGCCGACAAGCTCAGCGTGGGCCAGTCCGCGCGCCTGGCCGCGGCGCTGCCGGCGCCCAGGTGCTTCGACAAGAAGGAGTACTGCGCCAACGTGCGCGTGAACTTCCGCGTCAAGGCGGGCATCATCGCGCGGCGGATGGGGGCAGCAAACCTGCCGGATTGATGCCCCCGGGGCTTCAGCCCAGCCAGCCCTTCCTGCGGAAATACACCAGCGGAACCGCCGCCGACACCGCCATCAGCGCGATCGCCCACGGATAGCCCGCACCCCAGTCCAGCTCCGGCATGAACTTGAAGTTCATGCCGTAGATGCTGGCGATCAGCGTGGGCGGCATCAGCGCCACCGACACCACCGAGAACAGTTTGATGATCTTGTTCTGGTTGATGTTGATGAAACCGACGGTCGCGTCCATCAGGAAGTTGATCTTGTCGAACAGGAACGCGGTGTGGTTCTCGATCGAGTCGATGTCGCGCAGGATCTGGCGCGCCTCGTCCTGCTGTTCGGCCGACAGCAGCTGGCTACGCATCAGGAAGGACACCGCGCGGCGCGTGTCCATCACGTTGCGGCGGATGCGGCCGTTCAAGTCTTCCTCGCGGGCGATGGTTTCCAGCACGTCGGCGGCGGCGGCATCGGTCACGTTCTCGGCCAGCACGCGGCGGCTGGCTTCTTCCAGGCGCTCGTAGACTTCCTCGATCGAGTCGGCGGAGTATTCCGCGTCGGTCGCGTACAGGTCCATCAGCACGTCCTTGGCGTTGCGCACCGAGCCCGGGCGCATGCGCGCGCGCAGCCGCACCAGCCGGAACACCGGCAGGTCTTCGTCGTGGATGGAGAACAGCACGTCGCGCGTCAGCACAAAGGCCACGCGCACGTTGCGCGACAACACCTCTTCCTCGTCCAGCAGGAAGTCGGTGCGGATATGGATATTCTCGTCCTCGCCCTCGAAATATCGCGCGGACGCTTCCAGGTCGCCCAGGTCTTCCAGTTCAGGAAGGGCGACGCCATAGGCTTCCTTGATCCAGTTCAGTTCCTCGTCGTCGGGATTGACGACATCGATCCAGATCGGCTTGTGCTGCAGCAGCTCATTGCGCTCGTCGACCTGCTCCTGGGCAAGCCGGCCTTTTTGCAGGACGAACAGGTTGATCATCCCCGGGATTCCTTATTGCTGATTGCGACGAAAAACAAAGACAAGCGCGAAGACAAGCGCAGGCGGCTCGCAGCATTCCCAGGTAGTCCGTCATGCCCTGCATGGCCTGGCGAGACGCCAGAAGGCGCTCTGCCAGGGCCGGGCCACGGGCAAGCGTGATCGCGCTGTACCGCGGCTGCCGGACGCAACGGACTCGGCGGGCGGTACAAGGCGATGGCGTTTGCCTGGGTTGGCTGGCTAGCCGGGAGAGGGAAAATCCGCACGCGGTGCGGCTCGCATGGATGGCGCCGCCGGTGGCACGGAAAGACACTCGCCCGCAGTTCTGCTGCGGGCGAGGCCGACGAGGCGCGGAGCCGGGTGCTCCGGGCGGGTCGTCGTTACGCAGCCCGCAGTGACATGGCATTCGCAGAGGTCGCAGCGCTGCTGCGGCAACTCGAACACCCGATGCTACTGCCCACGTAATTTCTCCGGGATTGTGATGGCCGCGAGTGTAGCCCAACGGAGGGTGGCTTGTTAAGTGAAATCTCCGCGCAAGCGGCCCGCTGTTGCCCTCTCACGACCCGGGGCGCGCCCACCCCGGGGATCAGCCCAGCACGCCCTGCAGCCGGCGCCACAGCAGCGGCGCCAGCATCACCGAGGACAGCGCCAGGAACATCAGCACAATCGCCGCGTAATCCTGCCAGTGCGGCTGTTCACCCAGCATCCACATGCCCGAGAACACGCCGACCACCGGGATGAACATGATCGACAGGCTCGATACCACCGGCGGCAGGCTGCGCGCCAGCCCGAACCAGACCAGGTGGCAGAAGGCAAAGACCACCACCGCGTTGTAGGCGATGGCACCCCATTCGACAGCCGTGGGCATGCGCCAGCCGTCTTCCAGCAGCAGCGAGCCGGCCGCCAGGAAGGGCAGGGTCACGGCCAGCATCCAGAAGGTCATGGCGCCGATGGGCACGTCGGTCTGGGTGCGCTTCATCAGCTGGGTGCCGAAGCCCCAGCCGGCCGCGGCCAGCAGCATCAGCAGCGTGCCGGCCGGGCTGCCGGTCAGCGCGGCGATCTCGCCGGAAAGCAGCAGCACCGTGCCGGCCAGCGCGCAGCCGATGCCCAGCCAGGCCCAGGCGCCAATGCGCTCGCGGAAGAACACCAGGCCCCAGACCACCGCCCAGATCGGCATGGTGTAGCCCAGGATGGCGGCGCGGCCCGAGGACAGCATCTTGACCGCGCAGATCGCAAACAGGTGCCAGATCACCATGTTGGGAATGGCCAGGCGGACCACCGTGCCCCATTCGCGCCGCGGCACGGCCAGCGAATCGCCGCGCAGCCGCAGCGCCAGCCCCAGCGACACCAGTCCGCCCGCCATGCACAGCAGGCGGAAGCCCATCGCCGGAAAGTGCGCTACGCCTACCTTCATGATGGGCCAGTTGATGCCCCAGGCAAGGGTGAGCACGACAAGCAGGAAGATACCGCGGCGATCGAGAGACATGACGGGGCGCGGCTGTGCGTCATGCCGCGCTTTGTTTTGAGAGGAAGCGCAAAACGATAGCACGCAGCGGGTAAAATTGCCGGAAGCGACATATGCTGCAGGGGTGAGAGGTTTTCACGCCGCTGCGGCCAACCGCGCCGGCCGGGCCAATGGGGCGCCGGCGCCACCAGGATATTCCGAGTACCCATGACTTTCACCGAGCAGCTTGCTGCCGCCTGGCAGCGCAATGATTCCCTCCTGTGCGTCGGGCTCGACCCTGACCCGCAGAAGCTGCCGCTGTCCCTGACCGGGGCGGGCGGCGCCATCTTTTCGTTCTGCCGCGAGATCGTTGACGCCACCGCTGACCTGGTCTGTGCCTTCAAGCCGCAGATTGCGTACTTCCACTCGCAGCGCGCCGAAGACCAGCTGGAGCAGCTGATCCACTATATCCACGACGCCCACCCCGGCATCCCGGTGATCCTGGACGCCAAGCGCGGCGACATCGGCTCGACCGCCGAGCACTACGCGCTGGAGGCCTTCGAGCGGTACAGGGCTGACGCGGTCACGGTCAGCCCGTACATGGGCTTCGATTCGATGCAACCGTACCTGGCCTATCCGGACCGCGGCGTGATCGTGCTGTGCCGCACCTCCAACCCGGGCGGCTCGGACGTGCAGTTCCTGCAGGTCGACGGCAAGCCGCTGTACCAGCTGGTGGCCGAGGCCGCGCGCGAGCGCTGGAACACCACCGGCCAGATGGGCCTGGTGGTCGGCGCGACCTTCCCCAACGAAATCGCGCGGGTGCGCCAGATCGTCGGCGACATGCCGCTGCTGATCCCGGGCATCGGCGCCCAGGGTGGCGATATCGAGGCCACGGTCAAGGCGGGGCGCACCGCCGACGGCACCGGCATGATGATCAACTCGTCGCGCGCCATCCTTTACGCCAGCCGCGAGAAGGATTTTGCGGCGGCGGCGCGCAATGTCGCGCTGCAGACGCGGGAAACCATCAATCGCTATCGCCACGGCTGAGTCCGGGCGTAGACAAAAAAACCGCGCCGGAGACGGCGCGGTTTTTTATTGGGGTGGAGGATGCCGGCCGCCGGCCTCAGGCCTCGTTCCGGATCAGCTCCAGCAGCCCCCGCATCGCATGCTCGGCCGCCTGCCGGCGGATCTGGCCGCGGTCGCCGCGAAAGCGCTGGGTCTCGGTGTGGGTGGTAATGCGGTTGCTCCAGCCGAAGCAGACCATGCCCACTGGCTTTTCCGGGGTGCCGCCGTTGGGGCCGGCTACGCCGGTGATGGACAGCGCCACCTGGGCGCGGCTGTTGAGCAGCGCGCCTTCGGCCATGGCACGCGCCACTTCTTCGCTGACCGCGCCGTGGTCGCGGATCAGCTTGGCGGGCACGCCCAGCATGGTGGACTTGGCCTCATTGGAATAGGTGACGAAGCCGCGCTCGAACCAGCCGGACGAGCCGGATACATCGGTAATGGCGGCAGCCACCAGCCCGCCGGTGCAGGATTCGGCAGTGGCCAGCATCAGGGATTTGTCGGCAAGGGCGACGCCGGCCTGGATGGCGAGCTGGTCGAGCAGGCGGCTGACAGACATGGTGGATACAGGGTAGTTTTGAGGAGAATCAGCTTGCAATGGCTGGCGATGCGGGGCTCAGAACGAGCGCCATAGCGCAAACACCAGCAGCGTGTAGAAGGCTGCGAAGATGTCGTCGAACATCACGCCAAAGCCGCCGCGCAGGCCCGGGCCCTTGAGCGTGCGGTCATAGTGGCCGATCGGCGCCGGCTTGGCGATGTCGAACAGCCGGAACCACAGGAAGGCGGCAAGCTGCCCCCAGAAGCCGGTCGGCATGACAAAGGCCAGCACCAGCCAGAAGGCGACGATCTCGTCCCAGACCATGCTGCCATGGTCATGCACGCCCATGTCGCGCGCCGTGCGCGCGCACGCCCACAGGCCGACCAGGAAGCCGCCGGCAATGATCCACAGCCAGGTGGTGGGCGCGATCCACAGCGAAATCACCACGAACGACAGCCAGGCGTAGAGCGTGCCGACCGTGCCCGGCCCAACGGGCGACAGGCCCGAGCCGAAGCCGAAGGCGATCAGGTGGGCCGGATGGGCCAGCATGAAGCGCGCACTCGGGCGCGTGACCTTGACGGTCTGGCCGGCTTCCAGGGTCAGGGTGGGGTCGCGCGGCGCGGCCCCGGGAGGGAAGGTGGACATCAAAGTTTGGCTCGTGTGATGCAGATACTGCTTATGGTTATGGCCGGCTTGCGCTGCCATGCCTGCGGGACTCCCGTGCCCGCGCAGCGCGCCGATGCCGGCATCATGACATGCCTGTGACCCGGTGTCAGGGGGCAGCGAAGTGGTCGAAGCTGGCGCCTTCGTACCGGGTCGGGTTGCCGGCACCGTCGACCAGCCGCAGGCCGGGCGCCGGAATGATCGCGCCGACACGTGTGAGCGGCAGCGCCAGGCGTTCGCTGATCGCCGCAATGGCGTCGCGGTTGCCGGCGGGCGCGGTGAAGCACAGCTCGTAGTCGTCGCCGCCGGCCAGCACGCATTGACGCTGGATGGCATCGGGCTGGCTGGCCAGCACCGCCGAGCGCGGCAGCGCATCGACGTCGACCAGCGCGCCTGCTTGCGAGCGTTCCAGGATATGGCCCAGGTCGCCGACCAGGCCGTCGGAGATGTCGAGTGCGGCATGCGCCACGCCGCGCAGGGCCATGCCCAGTGCCACGCGCGGCGTGGGCGTGTCCATGCGCGGGCGGACCTGGCTGAACTCGGGCTCCGGCAGTAGCCATTCGCCGCGGCAGTCGCCCAGCGCCAGGCGGGCGTCGCCAAGCGTGCCGGAAATCCAGATATCGTCGCCGGGCCGGGCGGCGTCGCGGCGCAGCGCGGCACGCAGCGGCACGTCGCCGAACACCGTCAGCGAGAGCGTCAGCGGGCCGCGCGTGGTGTCGCCGCCGACGAGTTCGCAGCCATGGGCGTCGGCCAGCGCCAGCATGCCGTCGGCCAGTTCGGCCAGCCAGGCGGGGTCGGCCTCGGGCAGGGCCAGCGCCAGTGTGAATGCGCGCGGCTCGGCGCCCATGGCGGCCAGGTCGGACAGGTTCACGGCCAGCGCCTTGTGGCCGAGTGCGCGTGGCGCCACGTCCGGGAAGAAATGCCGGCCGCTGACCAGCATGTCGGTGCTGATGGCCAGGTGATGGCCGGGGCGGCCCTCGATCAGCGCGCAGTCATCGCCCACGCCGAGCGCAGCCTTGCGCACCGGCCGCGTGAAATAGCGGCGGATCAGGTCGAACTCGGAAAGCTGGGCTGGCTGGGCGTGGGACATCGTCGTAGGGAAGATTCGCCCCGCCGGGTGGACGGGATCGGAAGGGCTGCGCGTTGCGCGAAGATGAATGGCGATCCGGGGGCAATTCCGCGGCGCCGGTGCAGCGCGTCAGGATGGGTCGCGCCCGGCATTTCAGCAAGAAACTGCCGCGCACGACAGCCATGACCGCCATGCGGTGCGCCGCTTCTGCCGGCAGGCGCTACGCTTGCTGGTATTGCCCCGGAGGATGGGGCATATTGTACCGAATCGCAAAGGTGCCCCAAGTAAAAGGCTTATTGTGAAATAGTATTTCACTATATAAAATGCTGGGTTCCAAAGGAAGAGAAGGGCGGACACGTGGAGCCGGTCCGCCGATCGTCCCCCGCCTCGTCAATGACGGCTCCACCGATTGGAAGATGCGCCGATGACCAGCCCTCAGCAGTCCCCGTCCCAAGACGATCTGAAACAGCAGCAGCGTGAGGCGCTGCGCAAAGCGGCGCTCGAGTACCACGAGTTTCCCACCCCCGGCAAGATCTCGGTCACGCCGACCAAGCCGCTGTCGAACCAGCGCGACCTGGCCCTGGCCTATTCGCCGGGCGTGGCCGCCGCTTGTGAAGAGATTGTTTCCGATCCGGCCAACTCCTTCCGCTACACCGCGCGCGGCAACCTGGTTGCGGTGATTACCAACGGCACCGCCGTGCTGGGCCTGGGCGACATTGGCGCCGCGGCTTCCAAGCCGGTGATGGAAGGCAAGGCCGGCCTGTTCAAGAAGTTTGCCGGTATCGACGTGTTCGATATCGAAGTCGACGAGAAGGACCCGGAAAAGCTGGTCCAGATCATCGCCGCGCTGGAGCCCACCTTCGGCGGCATCAACCTCGAAGACATCAAGGCACCGGAGTGCTTCTACGTCGAGCGCAAGCTGCGCGAGAAGATGAAGATCCCCGTCTTCCACGATGACCAGCACGGCACCGCCATCGTGGTATCCGCGGCCATCATCAACGGCCTGAAGGTGGTCGGCAAGGACATCAAGAAGGTCAAGCTGGTGGCCTCGGGCGCCGGCGCGGCCGCGCTGGCCTGCCTGGATCTGCTGGTCGACATTGGCCTGCCGATCGAGAACATCTGGGTGACCGACCTGGCCGGCGTGGTCTACGAAGGCCGTACCGAGCTGATGGATCCGGAAAAGGCGCGCTTCTGCCAGAAGACCGACAAGCGCAAGCTTGCCGAAGTGATCGACGGCGCCGACATCTTCCTGGGCCTGTCCGCCGCCGGCGTGCTCAAGCAGGACATGGTCCAGCGCATGGCCGACAAGCCGCTGGTGCTGGCCCTGGCCAACCCGAACCCGGAAATCGCGCCGGAACTGGTCAAGGAAGTGCGCCCTGACGCCGTGATGGCCACCGGCCGTACCGACTACCCGAACCAGGTCAACAACGTCCTGTGCTTCCCGTTCATCTTCCGCGGGGCGCTGGATTGCGGCGCCACCACCATCACGCGTGAGATGGAAATCGCCGCGGCCAATGCCCTGGCCGAGCTGGCGCGCCAGGAGCAGAGCGACATCGTCGCCACCGCCTATGGCATCCAGGACCTGTCGTTCGGCCCTGAATACCTGATTCCGAAGCCGTTCGACCCGCGCCTGATCGTCAAGGTGGCGCCGGCCGTGGCCGAGGCCGCGATGAAGTCCGGCGTGGCCGCCCGTCCGATCGAGGACATGGACGCCTACCGCCTGCAGCTGCAGCAGTTCGTGTACCACTCGGGCACGCTGATGAAGCCGATCTACGCCGCCGCGCGCAAGGTCGAGATGGAGAAGAAGCGCATTGTCTTCGCCGAAGGCGAGCAAGAGCGCGTGCTGCGCGCGGTGCAGGTGATCGTCGACGAAAAGCTGGCCAACCCGATCCTGATCGGTCGCCCGGCTGTGCTGCAGCACCGCATCGAGCGCTTCGGCCTGCGCCTGCGCGCCGGCGTGGACTTCACCGTGGTCAACCCCGAGCACGATGAGCGTTTCCGCGACTACTCCGACGCCTACTACCGCATGATGGCGCGCGAGGGCATCACGCCGGAGTATGCCAAGCTGGAAATGCGCCGCCGCACCACGCTGATCGGCGCGATGCTGGTGAACAAGGGCGAGGCCGACGGCATGATCTGCGGCACCGTCAGCAACACCGCGGCGCACCTGCGCTATATCGACCAGGTGCTGGGCGGCACCAGCAAGGTCTACGCGGCGATGAACGGCCTGGTGCTGCCAGGCCGCCAGATCTTCCTGGTGGATACGCACGTCAACGTCGACCCGACTGCCGAAGAGCTGGCCCAGATCACGCTGATGGCCGCCGAGGAACTGAAGCGCTTCGGCATCGAGCCCAAGATCGCGCTGCTGTCGCATTCGAACTTCGGCTCGTCCGAAGCGCCTTCGGCCCGCAAGATGCGCGAAACCCTCGCCATCCTGCGTGATCGCGCCCCGGACCTGGAGATCGACGGCGAAATGCACGGCGACAGCGCGCTCGACCAGAAGCTGCGCGACCAGCTGGTGCCGGACGGCGCGCTCAAGGGCGAAGCCAACCTGCTGGTGTGCCCGAACATCGACGCGGCCAATATCTCGTACAACCTGCTCAAGGTTGCCGCGGGCAACAACGTCGCGATCGGGCCGATCCTGCTGGGCGTGAAGGCGCCGGTGCACATCCTGACGCCGTCGGCCACGGTGCGCCGCATCGTCAACATGACCTCGCTGGTCGTGGTGGATGCCGCTGCCAAGCGCTAAACCGCTGGTATCGCCGGTTGCATGGGCCGGTAGCAGGCCAATGTGACGAAAAGCCGGGTTCGCCCGGCTTTTTTTGCATCCGAATGTGTGTGGTTAGTATGCGCACACATACGCTTAACATATTGAAACAATTGAGGAATTACCGGTGCAGCCGGGCCGGGATTGCTTAATTGCGTGCATGCGCGTAACCTTACGCCTTTGATACAGGCGCTCGCCATGAGCGCCCCGGTGCGGCCGGCATCCATCGCGCTCCTCTACGGGTGGCGCAGGGCGCTGGCCAGGGTGGCCCGGACAGATCGTCTACCCAACCAGCGGCAGGCTCGATTTCCGGTTCAACAAGACAAGCAACGTGGGTTTCCAAGTTCCTCTGATGCGGCAAGCAACGCGCATGCTGGCCCGGTCCATGACCGGCGCGGCGCTGGTGCTGGCCCTGGCGCAGCCGACACTGGCGCGGCAGGTGCAGACCGAAGGGATGGGAACCATTGCAGTGCAGCAGTTGCCCAACGAAGCACGGCAGACCCTGGAGCGCATCGAAGCCGGCGGCCCGTTCCTGTATGACAAGGACGGATCGAGATTCGGCAACTACGAACGCATCCTGCCGCAACGTGAACGCGGGTATTACCGCGAATACACGGTCAAGAGCGCCAGGAGCCGGAACCGGGGAGCCAGGCGGATCGTCTGCGGCGGGGAACAACGCGCTGCCAACGATTGTTACTACACGGAAGATCACTACAACAGCTTCAAACGGATACTCAAATGATGACTGACATTTTCGGATTGGGCGACGCCCTTGCCGCCCGCGAAGAGCGCGGCGCCGGAGATGGCTGGCAGCGGGCTCAGCAGCAGGCCCAGAACCTATACGACAACGTGCTGATGATGCCGAGCCAAGAGCTCATGCAAAAACTCCCGCCCGCGCCCGTGGCCATGCCCGCCGGTCCCGGTTGGAATGACGGCACCAGCGAGGGGGCCATGAACCTGTTCAAGACGGTGCGTCCGAACATCGTCCAGTCGATCCGCGCCTTCCGCGTGCCTGAGCTGGCCCAGGCCGCCGCCGATCTCGGGCAGCATTTCCTCTATGCCAATTGCGCCCATTGCGCGAGCAAGGCGGAGATCCTGGAAACCATCGCCACGTCGTTCACCTTCCCGAAGCACTTCGGCAAGAATTTCGACGCGCTGGCTGACTGCCTGACCGACATGATCTACAAGGCCGGCCCGCAGCCGGGCTTTGTGATCGTGCTGGAAGGCCTGCCGATTGCGCAGAAGTTCGACAAGGAAGGGCGCGAGGTGCTGCTCGACGTCTTCCGCGACGCCGCTGAGTTCTGGGGCGAGCGCAAGGTGCAGTTCCGGGTGTTTTATTCGTTCGCCTGAGAGCACTGCCTGAGCCGTTGCAAGGCGAATCAAGCAAAAAGCCCGCAATAGCGGGCTTTTTGCTTTCCGGCGAGGTGCTGGTCTTATTCCTGCGCCGGCAGATGTCCATGCGGCGTGAGCCGGTCGATCAGTTCCGGCAGCCCTTCGCTCAGTTGCGCGGCCACGTCGTCCTGCGACATGCCGGTCGTCTGTGCCAGCGATTCGAGCGCGCCGGTGTCGCCCAGCGCGCTGCTCAGTGCCGACGGCGTGACCGGCTGGTTGGCGCCGCTGCCGATCCACGAGTTCACCTGTTCGCCCAGCCCGGCCTGCGCCAGGATCTGCTGCAGCGCGCCGATGCCGCCGGCGGCCGCACCCAGTGCCTGGCTGTTGGCCGGCGCGCCACCCTGGCCGCCAAGCAGGCCGCCCAGCAGCGAGCCAAGATCCAGGCCGCCGGTGGCGCCGCCAGGCGCTGCCCCGGCACCGCCGCCGAGCATGCCGCCCAGCAGCCCGCCGAGGCTGCCCAGGCCGCCCAGTCCGTCATCGGCGGCCGGTGCATCGCCCGTGCCATCGCCTGCTTGCCCGCGGCCGCGCATGGCCAGCGTCGCCAGCAGGCCGAGCGCCATCATCAGCTTGGGGTCGAGCCCGCCGCCGGAACCGCCAGCCTCGCCGCGCGCGCCGCCGAGTTGTCCGAGCACACCGCCCAGCACGCTATCGAGTAGTCCCATGGTCGACTCCTTTCAGTCAGGGTTGCAAGGTTGATGCGACGACCGGATGGCCGCCGTCGTCAGAATCCGCCCAGCAAGGCGTTAAGGGTTGCCAGGCATGCCAGCCCGGCGGTTTCAGTACGCAGGATGCGGGGGCCAAGCGACACGCCGGTGAAACCCGCTTGCCTTGCCGCCTGCTCTTCCTCGGGCGCCAGGCCGCCTTCGGGGCCGATCAGCAGCGTGACGCCGCCGGCCAGCAGGGCTTCGCGCTGTCCGGCGATGAACGCCGGCAGCGAGTGCGTGGCGCGCGGCGATACCAGCAGCCTGGCACCGCCAGCCGCGCACTGCGTCAGCCATGTCTCAAAGTTAGCGACGGGCGCAACCTCCGGCAAGCGATTGCGGCCGCATTGCTCGCAGGCGGCCTGCACCAGTGCCTGCCAGTGCGCCTGGCGCTTGTGCGCGCGCTCGCCTGACAGGCGCACCACCGAGCGGCTGGCCTGCAGCGGCTGGATTGCCGTGACGCCCAGTTCGACCGCCTTTTCGATCAGCCAGTCCATCTTGTCGCCGCCGGCCAGGCCCTGCGCCAGCGTGACGCGCAAGGGCGGCTCGGCTTCGGCCGCGTCATGCGCGCCGATGCGCGCCACCGCATGGCGCTTGCCCAGCTCGACCAGCGTGGCCGCGTGGCTGCCGCCGCGGCCGTCGAACAGCGTCATGGCGTCGCCCGGCACCAGGCGCAGCACCTGCGCGTGGCGCACCACCGATTCGGGCAGCGCGAAATCGGATTCGGCGGCCAGGACGGTATCGGCGCCGCCGACGAAGAAGCGTGGTGCCATCAGCTTGCCTGGCCTGCTGCCTGGTCCAGCGGCTTGCCGAAGCCCCAGCGGTAGCCGTCGGGATCTTCCACCATGCAATAGCGGTCGCCCCAGAACTGGTCCGCCGGCGCCATCAGGCTGACCGCGCCGGCGTCGACCGCGCGCTGGTGCATGGCGTCGACATCGTCGCAATAGACATAGAAGGTCTGCGGGCACTCGACGCCAAGCGAGCGCGGCGTGCGCGCGGTGCTGCCCCAGGCGCCCTCGGGCGCGAACATCACCACCAGTTGGCCCTGGTAGTGCATCTCGGCATGGGTTGGCACGCCGTTTTCGTCGACCACGTTGCCGGCGGCGAAACCGAAGGCGCGACTGTAGAAGTCCAGTGCGGCGCGCCCGTTGGCGACGGTCAGGTAGGGGGTGAGCCAGGGGGTGTTGGCCGGTCTGGTCATGATCGTCTCCTGAGTGCGGGAAACCCGGCGCGGCTGGCGTGCCGCGCGGTGCGAGAGTGCATCTTACGCGTGCCGCGCTACGCTGTCGAAGTGCGGCGCAACGGTCAGCCGGGCTGGGCGGGGTGAAGCATCAGGCATGTCCATGGGCGGATAGTTCCGATGACCGGGGGGCGGGGGGCGCATGGGGCTTCCGGTGATCGCCCTCGCTGCGCCGCAGGCGCTGTCCGGGAGTCCGGAAACCCCCCTGGCTTCTGCTAAAATTGCGGTTTTCCTGCCGTCACCGTCAGGCTCACGCCCGCTCACGTCCAAGACCGCCCGCATGTCCGCCCTTGCCCATCCCGCCACAAGTCCTTTCGCTTCCCAGCCCGCCAAGCTGATGGCTGACGCCATCCGCGTGCTTGCCATGGACGCCGTCCAGCAGGCCAATTCCGGCCACCCCGGTGCGCCGATGGGCATGGCAGACATCGCCGTGGCGCTGTGGGGCCGGCACCTGAAGCACAACCCGAGCAACCCCCAGTGGGCCGACCGCGACCGCTTCGTGCTGTCCAACGGCCATGGCTCGATGCTGATCTATGCGCTGCTGCACCTGACCGGCTACGACCTGCCGGTCGAAGAGCTGAAGAATTTCCGCCAGCTGCACAGCAAGACCGCCGGCCACCCGGAATACGGCATCACCCCGGGCGTGGAAACCACCACCGGCCCGCTCGGCCAGGGCATCACCAACGCCGTCGGCATGGCGCTGGCCGAACGCCTGCTGGGCGAAGAATTCAACCGCCCCGGCTTCGACATCGTCAACCACCACACCTATGTCTTCCTGGGCGACGGTTGCCTGATGGAAGGCATCTCGCACGAAGCCAGCTCGCTCGCCGGCACGCTGAAGCTCAACAAGCTGATCGCGCTCTGGGATGACAATGGCATCTCGATCGACGGCGACGTGGTGCACTGGTTCAACGACGATACCCCGAAGCGTTTCGAAGCCTATGGCTGGAACGTGATCCGCGGCATCGACGGCCATGACGTGGTCGCGGTCGACAACGCCATTGCGCAGGCCAAGGCCAGCGACAAGCCGACCCTGATCTGCTGCCGCACCAAGATCGGCAAGGGCGCGCCCAACAAGGAAGGCGGCCACGACGTGCACGGCGCCCCGCTGGGCGGCGCCGAAGTGCTGGCCACGCGCGAGGCGCTGGGCTGGGCCCACTCCCCGTTCGAAGTGCCGGCCGAGGTCTACGACGCCTGGGATGCCAAGGCCAATGGCCAGGCGCTGGAGCGTGCCTGGAACGCGCTGTTCGATGCCTACGCCGAGCGCCACCCGTATGAGGCCGGCGAATTCAGCCGCCGCATGAAGGGCGAGCTGCCGGGTTCGTTCGACGCCGCTGTCGACGCCTTCATCGCCAGGTGCGAGGAAAAGGCCGAGACCATCGCCACGCGCAAGGCAAGCCAGAACACCATCGAGGCCTTCGGCCCGGTGCTGCCCGAATTCCTCGGCGGCTCGGCCGACCTGACCGGCTCGAACCTGACCAACTGGTCGGGCAGCCAGGCCGTGCGCGTGGATGCCTGGGGCAACCATATCAACTACGGCGTGCGCGAGTTCGGCATGAGCGCCGTCATGAACGGCATCACGCTGCATGGCGGCTACATCCCCTATGGCGCCACCTTCCTGACCTTCTCGGACTACAGCCGCAACGCGCTGCGCATGGCGGCGCTGATGAAGATCCGCACGCTGTTCGTGTTCACCCATGACTCGATCGGCCTGGGCGAAGACGGCCCGACCCACCAGTCGATCGAACACGTCGCCAGCCTGCGCCTGATCCCGAACATGGACGTCTGGCGCACCGCCGACACCACCGAGACCGCCGTGGCCTGGGCCGAGTCGATCCGCCGCGAGAACGGCCCGAGCTGCCTGATCTTCAGCCGCCAGAACCTGCCGTTCCAGCGCCGCGACGACGTCACCCGCGCCAATATCGCGCGCGGCGGCTACGTCCTGCGCGACAGCGTCAACCCCAAGACCAGGCGTCCGGACGCCGTGATCCTGGCCACTGGCTCCGAAGTGGGCCTGGCCGTCGGCGCCGCCGACGCACTGGCCACCGAAGGCGTGCATGTGCGCGTGGTCTCGGTGCCGGCCACCACGGTGTTCGACAAGCAGGACAGCGCCTACAAGGCCAGCGTGCTGCCGTCCGGCGTGCCGCGCGTGGCGGTCGAGGCAGGCGTGACGGACTTCTGGTGGAAGTACCAGGTCCAGGCGGTAGTGGGCATCGACACCTTCGGTGAATCGGCCCCGGCCGGCGTGCTGTTCAAGCACTTCGGCTTTACCGTCGATAACGTGGTCCGCACGGTGAAGGACACCCTTATCTAAGCATCCGGGCGCTGGAGCCGCGTGGTGCGCCGCGCGGCAGCAGCGGCGCCCACCGGTTTCAATCGATCCTCAGGAGAGACAGTCATGACCATCAAGATCGGCATCAACGGCTTCGGCCGCATCGGACGCATGGTGTTCCGCGCCGCAGTCGCCAACTTCAAGGACATCGAAGTCGTTGGCATCAACGACCTGCTGGAGCCCGACTACCTGGCGTACATGCTGAAGTACGACTCGGTGCACGGCCGCTTCGACGGCGAAGTGTCGGTCGACGGCAACACCCTGGTTGTCAACGGCAAGAAGATCCGCCTGACCGCGGTCAAGGATCCGGCCGAGCTGAAGTGGGGCGAGATCGGCGCCGACGTGGTGGTCGAGTCGACCGGCATCTTCCTGACCAAGGAAGGCGCGCAGAAGCACCTCGACGCAGGCGCGAAGAAGGTGATCATGTCGGCCCCGTCCAAGGACGACACCCCGATGTTCGTGTACGGCGTGAATCATGAGTCGTACAAGGGCGAGGCGATCATCTCGAACGCCAGCTGCACCACCAACTGCCTGGCACCGGTAGCCAAGGTGCTGAACGACAAGTGGGGCATCAAGCGCGGCCTGATGACCACCGTGCACGCTGCCACCGCCACCCAGAAGACTGTTGACGGCCCGTCCAACAAGGACTGGCGCGGCGGCCGCGGCATCCTGGAAAACATCATCCCGTCGTCGACCGGCGCAGCCAAGGCCGTGGGCGTGGTGATTCCGCAGCTGAACAAGAAGCTGACCGGCATGTCGTTCCGCGTGCCGACCTCGGACGTGTCCGTGGTCGACCTGACCGTCGAGCTGGAAAACTCGGCGACGTACGAAGAAATCTGCGCCGAGATGAAGGCCCAGAGCCAGGGCGCGCTCAAGGGCGTGCTGGGCTACACCGAAGACAAGGTCGTCGCCACCGACTTCCGCGGCGATGCCCGCACCTCGATCTTCGACGCCGAAGCCGGCATCGCGCTGGATGGCACCTTCATCAAGGTCGTGAGCTGGTACGACAACGAGTGGGGTTACTCGAACAAGGTGCTGGAAATGGTCCGCGTCGCGGCCAAGTAATCCGGCAGCTTCCGCAGTAAAGAAAAACGCGCCTTCGGGCGCGTTTTTCTTTTTCCGGCGCAGTCATATTCAGCCAGCCGGGCGGGGCGCCAGCGGGCGCGCGTCGACTGCGTCGCCGGCCACCAGGAAATGGCCGCCAGCCACATGGTGGATGGTGCGCAGCGCATCATGGCCGTCGAAATGCCAGCGCCCGTCGCTGAACACGCGCGAGTCCGCGTGCGCGGCCACGACTTCGCCAAGGAACAGGTCGTAGGTCTGCTGCGTGGCTGGCTCCGGCAGCAGCCGGCATTCCAGCCAGGCCGCGCAGCCCTCCAGCAGCGGCGCGCCGACCGCGGTGCCGGCAAAGGTGCCCAGGCCGTAGGCGTCGAACTTGTCGGTGCCTTCCTGCTCCATCAGCGCCAGGCCGGAGCTGGAGCCCAGCGCCTCGGTCAGGTCGACCTGGCTGACGGTGGGAACCTGCAGCACGAACTCGCCGCTGTCTTCCAGCAGGCGCCGGGTCCAGGTGCTCTTGTCCAGCACCACTGCCACCTTGGGCGGGGCAAAGTCCAGCGGCATGGCCCAGGCGGCGGCCATGATATTGCGCTTGCCGCCGGCGGCGGCGCTGACCAGCACGGTGGGGCCGTGGTTCAGCAAGCGGTAGGCTTTCGGGAGTGGTACGGGCAGGCGGAAATGTTCAGGCATGATGGCCGGGGATCGAGCCGTCGGAAAAGAATGATAAAAATGGAAGCGGCGGGCCCACTACACACCGATGCGCTGGTGGATGCTGGGACGCGGGAAATGTCCACATATGCGGTCATTAGTGGAAAAAACGCGAAATTTTTCAGAATTATGTCGTAGACAGCCATTTCAGAAATGCCGAATTTGCTTTCCGAGCTTGTTCTTTCCTCTTACACTATTAAGACGCCGTTGAAATCTGATGTGCAGCCAGTGCAAGTGGTGGGGCCATCTAGCTAAGAATAATCTGACGAGGCCTGATCATGGTGAACGTAGACACGAAGCTTTTAGTGATCTTCACCGAACTCCTGAGCAAGCGAAACGCCACTTATGTTGCGGAAAAGATGCATATGACCGCGCCGGCCGTATCGCATTCGCTGGGCAGGCTGCGCGAGATCTTTGACGATCCGCTCTTCATCCGCGTCCCGCATGGCCTGACGCCGACGCCGCGCGCGCTGGAACTGGGCCCGAAGATCCGCGACATGCTTGATTTGTGGTCGTCGATCAATGAGGGCGATGCCGACAATTTTGATCCGGCTATTGCCACCGGCACGCTGAGCATTGGCTTTGCCGCCGAGCTGGGCGACACGGTATTCAACCGTCTTGTGCTGCGCATCAAGCAGCTGGCGCCAGATCTGCATATCAAGCTGGTCGAATCCCATTCGTGGGAAACGGACGTCGCCTCGATGCGCGCCAACGAACTTGACCTGGCCTTTTCCCCGTTCCCGACCCGCCACCCGGAAATCGTCGAGGAAATGGTGACGTCGCTGAACCTGTGGGTTTGCGCGCGCAAGAGCCATCCGGTGCTCAAGAACCACTGCTCGCTGGAGCAATACCTGGATTGCGGCCATATCTTCATGGCACATTCCGGCGGCTCCGGCCGCCCGGCACCGTCGCTGATCCCGCTCGACTATGCGCTGCAGCAGCGCGGGCTCAAGCGCAATGCGACGCTTACGGTACATTCATGGCGTGCCCAGGCCGAACTGGCCTCGCAGACCGACATGATCTTCACCGTCAATGCGCTGACCAAGGACATGGCCTGCGAGACCTATGGCCTGAAGGCCTTCCCGCTGCCGGCGGAACTGAACACCACGCTCGGCCTGAACATGTTCTGGCACCGCAGCCGCAACACCCATCCGATGCTGGTGTGGGTGCGCGGCCTGTTCCGCCAGGTGGTGGGCGAGTTCGTCGGCCTGCCGCCGGCACGCCCGGCGCGGGTGGTTACCGAACAGGACCTGCAAGACCTGCAGGCGCCCTGAGCGGCGTCCTGCGGCGAGCAGCCCAAACAAAAAACCGGCGCCTGGCGCCGGTTTTTTGTTGCCCGTCTGCGCTCCGCGGCGGAGCGTGCAGGCTTATCGTTTGAGTCTGTGGGGACAGTCTGTTTTGGTGCAATTACCGTACAGCGACAGCGCGTGTTCCTGCAGCGTAAAGCCGCGCTCGCGCGCGATGCTTTGCTGGCGGTGCTCGATTTCAGAGTCGAAGAACTCCTCGACGCGGCCGCAGTCCAGGCACACCAGGTGGTCATGGTGCTTGCCTTCGTTCAGCTCGAAAATCGCCTTGCCGGATTCAAAGTTGTTGCGCGACAGCAGGCCCGCCTGCTCGAATTGAGTCAGCACGCGATAGACGGTGGCCAGGCCGATATCCATATGCTCGTTCAGCAGGATACGGTAGACGTCTTCCGCGCTCAGGTGCCGTTGTTCGCTGGTCTGAAAAATTTCAAGAATCTTCAGCCTGGGCACGGTCGCCTTCAGGCCGATGTTCTTGAGGTCCGCCGGACTCGGCATGTGGGTGACTCCCTAGAGTACAATGACTGGATAGTTGAATCATAAGGGTTTTGGCAGCAAAAGTCGCTCGCGGTGGTGATGTCCCAAGTCGGCGTCACGTGCCCGGCACAGTTGCCGTCCCATGTGGTTGCCGCGGCAGGCGCAACAGGCGTGTGTGGTGCAATCGGCGCATATTGCGCCGTTTTTGTGCCCGCTGTGCGGTACCTTGCCGTGGTACTTTTCTTTCCCTCCCGGAAGCGAGATACATGCGTTCTATCCGTTCGTCCGCCATGCGCCCGACGCTGGTTGTCTCCCTGCTGGCCGCGGCCCTGCTGGCCGGCGCCTGCTCAGCCTACGATTCCACCTCGCGCAAGGTAGCCAACGCCATTACGCCGTACCGGATCAACATCGTGCAGGGCAATTTCGTCTCGCGCGAGGCCGTGTCGCAACTGCGCGAAGGCATGACGCGCGACCAGGTCAAGTTCCTGCTCGGCACGCCGCTGCTGAACGACGTGTTCCACGCCGACCGCTGGGACTACGTGTTCTCGTTCCGCCGCGGCAATACCCCGGTGGTGCAGCAGCGCCGCTATACGGTGTTTTTCGAAGGCGACCGGCTGGTCAAGTTTAGCGGCGATGAACTGCCGTCCGAGTATGAGCTGATTGCCGAGATCGACGGCATGAAGAAGGCGCTGAAGGACCAGACGCCGGGCAAGATCTCCACCGGCGCAGCAGCCACCGCGGCCGCTCCGGCCGAGTCGCAGACCACGGTGGAGAACTTTGTGCCGCGGCAGGCGCAGCAGCCGGAAGCGGCACCCGCCGCTGCGGCATCGCCGGCCGCTGCCACCGAGGCAGCGGCGCCGGCCCAGGCCCCCGCGCCGGCCGAGGCTCCCAAACCGGCCGCCAACTGATCCGCCGCATGGCGCGCCGGCGGCGGCGCGCCTCCCAGTTTTCCGGGCCGGTCAGGCATGGCCGGCTCGATCACTTTCCGCGCATTGCGCATATTCCGCTGAGCCAGACACCATGAACATCGCCATTGCAGGCGCATCGGGCCGCATGGGCCGCATGCTGATCGAACACGTGCTGAACACCGAGGGCGTGAGCCTGGCGGGCGCGCTCGACGTGCCGGGCTCGCCGGCGCTGGGCCAGGATGCGGGCCTGCTGCTGGGCCGACAGACCGGCGTGGCGATCAGTTCCGATGTGGAAACGGTGCTGGCCGGCGCGGACTGCCTGATCGACTTCACCCGCCCCGAAGGCACGCTGGCCCACGTGGCCGCGGCGAAGAAACTGGGCGTGAAGATGGTGATCGGCACCACCGGCTTCGACGAGGCCGGCAAGGCCGCACTGGCCGAGGCCGCCAGGTCGATCGGCATCGTCTACGCCGCCAACTTCAGCGTCGGCGTCAACGCCACCTTCAAGCTGCTGGAAGTGGCCGCCAGGCTGCTGTCGACCGGCTATGACATCGAAGTGATCGAGGCGCACCATCGCTTCAAGGTCGATGCCCCGTCGGGCACCGCGCTGAAGATGGGTGAAGTGATTGCCGAAGCGCTTGGCCGCGACCTGAAGACCTGCGGCGTCTACGCCCGCGAAGGCCATACTGGCGAGCGTGATCCGAACTCGATCGGTTTTGCCACCGTGCGCGGCGGCGATATCGTCGGCGACCACACCGTGATGTTCGCCGGCATCGGCGAGCGCATCGAGATCAGCCACAAGTCGTCCAGCCGCCAGTCGTATGCCGATGGTGCCGTGCGCGCCGCCCGTTTCCTGGCCGACAAGCCCAACGGCCTGTTCGACATGCAGGACGTGCTGGGCCTGAAGTAAGGCGCCGCGGGGCGCGCAGGGCCGAAACTGGCCTGTCGCCACGGTTATAATCGTCTTCTTTCGCATTGCACGCCCGGCGGGCGCCGCGCAAGCGGCGCGCCCGCTGCTCTCATTCCAACGATTCCCCCGGATGCCGGCAGGCCAGTTGCCGCGCAAACGTTGTCCTGACTGCTGTCCCGACCATGCAAGACAAATACCTTCCTTCCGCCGTTGAACAAGCCGCCCAGCAGCACTGGCAAGCCATCGACGCCTATCGCGTGTCGGAGCATGCCACCGGGGCCGACGGCAAGGAAAAGCCCAAGTTCTATGCCTGCTCGATGCTGCCGTATCCGTCGGGCAAGCTGCACATGGGCCACGTGCGCAACTACACCATCAACGACGTGATGGCGCGCTACCTGCGCATGAACGGCAACAACGTGCTGATGCCGATGGGCTGGGACGCCTTCGGCATGCCGGCCGAGAACGCCGCGCTGAACAACGGCGTGGCGCCGGCGGCCTGGACCTACGACAACATCGCTTACATGAAGAAGCAGATGCAGTCGATGGGCCTGGCGATCGACTGGTCGCGCGAAGTCGCCACCTGCAGCCCGGACTACTACCGCTGGAACCAGTGGCTGTTCCTGAAGATGCTGGAAAAGGGCATCGCCTACCGCAAGACCGGGACCGTCAACTGGGACCCGGTGGACCAGACCGTGCTGGCCAACGAACAGGTCATCGACGGCCGCGGCTGGCGTTCGGGCGCGGTGGTGGAAAAGCGCGAGATTCCGATGTACTACCTGCGCATCACCGAGTATGCGGAGGAACTGCTGGGCGACCTCGACCAGCTGGGCTGGCCCGAGCGCGTCAAGGTGATGCAGCAGAACTGGATCGGCAAGAGCGTGGGCGTGCGCTTTGCGTTCCCGCACGACATCCCGGGCGAGGACGGCAAGCCGATTAATGACGGCAAGCTGTACGTGTTCACCACGCGTGCCGACACCATCATGGGCGTGACCTTCTGCGCGGTCGCCGCCGAGCACCCGCTGGCCACCCACGCGGCGCTGGACAACCCCGAACTGGCTGCCTTCATCGACGAATGCAAGCATGGCTCGGTCATGGAAGCCGACATGGCGACCATGGAAAAGAAGGGCATGCCGACCGGCCTGCAGGTCGTGCACCCGCTGACCGGCGAGAAGGTCGACGTGTGGGTCGGCAACTACGTGCTGATGAGCTACGGCGACGGCGCGGTGATGGGCGTGCCGGCGCACGACGAGCGCGACTTCGCCTTCGCGCTGAAGTACAAGCTGCCGATCAAGCCCGTCATCGACGTGAAGGGCCAGCCGTACTCGACCGAAGCCTGGCAGGAGTGGTACGGCGACAAGGAAAACGGCACCTGCATCCACAGCGGCAAGTACGACGGCCTTGGCTACCAGGCCGCGGTCGAAGCCATTGCCGCCGACCTGGGCGCCAAGGGCATCGGCGAGAAGAAAGTGACCTGGCGCCTGCGCGACTGGGGCATCTCGCGCCAGCGCTACTGGGGCACGCCGATCCCGCTGATCCACTGCGACAGCTGCGGCGTGGTGCCGGTGCCGGAGCAGGACCTGCCGGTGGTGCTGCCCGAAGACCTGGTGCCGGACGGCACCGGCAACCCGCTGGCCAAGGATGCGCGCTTCCTGCAGTGCACCTGCCCGTCGTGCGGCAAGCCGGCGCGCCGCGAGACCGACACGATGGATACCTTCATCGATTCGTGCTGGTACTACATGCGCTATACCTGCCCGGATGCGGCCTCCATGGTCGATGCGCGCAACGATTACTGGATGCCGATGGACCAGTACATCGGCGGCATCGAGCACGCGATCCTGCACCTGCTGTACGCACGCTTTTGGACCAAGGTCATGCGCGACCTGGGCCTGGTCAAGTTCGACGAGCCCTTCACCAACCTGCTGACGCAGGGCATGGTGCTCAACGAGACCTACTACCGCGAAGACGCCTCGGGCAAGAAGCACTGGTACAACCCGGCCGAGGTCGACCTGCGCACCGACGAGCGCGGCCGCCCGGTGGGCGCCACGCTGATCGCCGACGGCCAGCCGGTGGTGATCGGCGGCGTCGAGAAGATGTCGAAGTCCAAGAACAACGGCATCGACCCGCAGGCGCTGATCGACCAGTACGGCGCCGACACCGCGCGCCTGTTCGTGATGTTCGCCGCGCCGCCGGAGCAGCAGCTGGAATGGAGCGGCTCGGGCGTGGAGGGCGCCTCGCGCTTCCTGCGCCGCGTGTGGAATTATGGCTTCGCCAACGCCGCAGCCATTCGCGATGGCGCCGCCGGCAGTCCGACTGCCGATGACGCCGACCTGCGCCGCGAGATCCACGGCGTGCTCAAGCAGGCCAACTACGATTACCAGCGCATCCAGTACAACACCGTGGTGTCCGCCACGATGAAGATGCTGAACGCGCTGGACGACGCCAAGACCGCTTCGCCGGCCGCGCGCCGCGAGTGCTTCGGCATCCTGCTGCGCGTGCTGTACCCGGTGGTGCCGCACGTCACCCACGGCCTGTGGGACCAGCTGGGCTACGCCGCCGAAGCCGGCGACCTGCTCGATGCGCCGTGGCCGCAGGTCGATGAAGCCGCGCTGGTGCGCAGCGAGATCGAACTGGTGCTGCAGATCAACGGCAAGGTGCGCGGCAGCATCACCGTGCCCGCCGACGCCGACCGCGCCGCCATCGAGGCCACCGCCGCCGCCAGCGAGACCGTGGCCAAGTTTGCCGAGGGCAAGGCGCCGAAGAAGATCGTGGTGGTGCCCGGCCGCCTGGTCAACGTGGTGTTGTAAGCTGGCCCCGGAACCTGACAAGGAATCGCCAAGAATGAAGCGACTGAACATGGGGCGCCGCAAGGTGCTCGCGGCAATGCTGGCGGTGCCGGCAACGGGCCTGCTGGCCGGCTGCGGCTTCCACATGCGCGGCAACTCGGATTTCGCCTTCAAGCGGCTCTATATCGGGATTCCGGCCAATTCGCTGATGGGCGCGGACCTGCGCCGCGCCATCCGCGGCGGCTCCGACACCCAGGTGGTGGCCGACCAGAAAGAGGCCGACGCCCTGCTGGACGTGCTGCAGGACACCCGCACCAAGTCGATCCTGTCGATCACGACCGAGGGCGTGGTGCGTGAATACCGCCTGACGCAGCGCTTCACCTTCCGCCTGCGCGACCCCGCCGGCAAGGAACTGATCCCGCCGTCGCAGCTGGTGCTGACGCGCGACCTGACCTACAACGAAGCCAACACGCTGGCCAAGGACTACGAAGAGCAGCAGCTGTACCGCGACATGCAGCGCGATATCGTGCAGCAGCTGATGCGCCGGCTGGCCGCCGTCAAGGCCATCTGAGCGGGCAGGCATACGGCATGCAGCTCAAGCTCGACGGGCTCGACGCACACCTGCGGCAGGCAAAGGTCAAGGGCCTGGCGCCGCTGTACGTGGTGCACGGCGACGAGCACCTGCTGGTGCTGGAAGCCGTCGACCGCCTGCGCGCCGCGGCGCGCGAAGCCGGCTTCTCCGAGCGCGACGTGCTGGCGGCCGAACGCGGCTTCCACTGGGGCCAGCTGGTCGAGGCGCAGCAGTCGATGTCGCTCTTTGGCGACCGCAAGATCGTTGAACTCCGCATCCCGTCTGGCAAGCCCGGCAAGGACGGCGGCGAGGCGCTGCGCGCCGTGGCCGCCCAGCCGTCGCCCGACGTGGTGCTGCTGGTGACGTTGCCGCGGCTGGATTTTGCCGCGTCCAAGTCGGCCTGGTTCCAGGCGCTGGAAGGCGCCGGCGTGTCGATCAAGGTCGACACCGTGGACCGCACCCGGCTGCCGGCCTGGGTTGGCGAGCGGCTGTCGCTGCAGCAGCAGCGCGTCGAGGGGGGCGAGCCGGGCCGGCGTGCGCTGCAGTTCATCGCCGACAAGGTCGAGGGCAACCTGCTGGCGGCGCACCAGGAAATCCAGAAGCTGGGGCTGCTGTACCCGCCCGGCGAGCTCACCTTCGACCAGGTGCACGATGCGGTGCTGAACGTGGCCCGCTACGACGTGTTCAAGCTGTCTGAATCGATGCTCTCTGGCGACGTGCCGCGGCTGGTGCGCATGCTCGAAGGGCTGCGCGGCGAGGGCGAGGCCACGGTGCTGGTGCTGTGGGCGCTGACCGAGGAAATTCGCGTATTATCCAAGGTCCGGCAAGGGCTGGCGGCCGGCAAGCCGGCGGGCGTGCTGATGCGCGAGCTGCGCGTCTGGGGCCCGCGCGAGCGGCTGGTGCCGCAGGCCGCGCAGCGCCTGGCGCAGCCAAGGCTGGAAGCGGCGCTGGCGCTGGCGGCGCGGCTGGACCGCCAGGTCAAGGGCCTGTCGGACCTGCCGCCACCGGGCGGCAGCCCGCTGCCGGCGGAACCATGGGACGGGCTGCAGCAGCTGGCGCTGATGATCGCGCGCTGAGCGTTGCTTCCCGGAAGGTTTGCTCCCCTCTCCCCCAACCCCTCTCCCGCGTGCGGGAGAGGGGAGGAACACACACTGACGGCCACCACCCCAGGGCCACTGACATGAACGAGCTCGACCTCAACCAATACATGGACCGCGTTGGCCGCCAGGCCCGCGCGGCATCGCGCGCCATGGCGCGCGCCACCACGGCCGACAAGAACCGTGCGCTGCTGACCATCGCCGCGGCCATCCGCCGCGATGCCGACAAGCTCAAGGCGGTCAACGCGCGCGATGTCGAGCGCGCCCGCGCCAACGGCCAGGACGCCGCCTTCATCGACCGCCTGACGCTGTCGGACAAGGCCATCGACACCATGGCCGCCGGCCTGGAGCAGATTGCCGCGCTGGCCGACCCGATCGGCGAGATCTCGAACATGAAGTTCCGCCCGACCGGCATCCAGGTGGGCCAGATGCGCGTGCCGCTGGGCGTGATCGGCATCATCTACGAGTCGCGCCCGAACGTGACCATCGACGCCGCTGCGCTGTGCCTGAAGTCGGGCAACGCCACCATCCTGCGCGGCGGTTCCGAGGCGATCGAATCCAACACCGCGCTGGCGGCGCTGGTGGCCGAGGGCCTGTCCGCGGCCGGGCTCCCGTCCGAGGCGGTGCAGGTGATCGAGACCACTGACCGCGCCGCCGTGGGCCGGCTGATCACCATGACCGAATACGTCGACGTGATCGTGCCGCGCGGCGGCAAGAGCCTGATCGCGCGGCTGATGGAAGAAGCGCGCGTGCCGATGATCAAGCACCTGGACGGCATCTGCCACGTCTATGTCGACGCCGATGCCGACCTGGACCGCGCCGTGCGCATCTGCGACAACGCCAAGACCCAGCGCTATGCGCCGTGCAACACCATGGAGACGCTGCTGGTGTCGCGGGACATCGCCGCCGCCGCGCTGCCGCCGCTGTGCCGCATCTACCAGGAAAAGGGCGTTGAGCTGCGCGTGTGCCCGGCCACCCGCGCCACGCTGGAAGCGGCGGGCTTCACTGGCCTGGTCGATGCCGCAGAGGAAGACTGGCGCCTGGAATACCTGGCCCCGATCCTCGCCATCAAGACCGTGGCCGGACTGGACGAGGCCGTCGCCCATATCAACGAATACGGCTCGCACCATACCGATTCGATCATCACCGAGAACTACTCGGCGGGCATGCGCTTTATCCGCGAGGTCGATTCGGCCAGCGTGATGATCAATGCCTCGACCCGCTTCGCCGATGGTTTCGAGTACGGCCTGGGCGCCGAGATCGGCATCTCCAACGACAAGCTGCACGCACGCGGGCCGGTCGGGCTGGAAGGGCTGACCTCGCTCAAGTACGTGGTGTTCGGGCACGGCGAGATCCGCACCTGACCCATACCGACAGCGCCAACAATAACAATCGTCCTTACACGCCAGCCTGCCGATGCTCTGGGTCAAAGCGCTGCATATCGTCTTCGTGGTTTCGTGGTTCGCCGGCCTGTTCTACCTGCCGCGCATCTACGTCAACCTGGCGATGGAAACCGACGCCGCCAGCACGCAGCGCCTGTTGCTGATGGCGCGCAAGCTGTTCCGCTTCATGACCATGCTGGCGGTGCCGGCGGTGGTGTTCGGGCTGTGGCTGTACCTGGGCTACGGCATCGGCCGCGGCGCGGGGCAGGGCTGGATGCACGCCAAGCTGGCGCTTGTGCTGGTGCTGATCGGCTACCACCACGGCTGCGGCGTGCTGCTGCGCAAGTTCGAAGCGGGCCGCAACACGCGCTCGCACAAGTTTTATCGCTGGATCAATGAGCTGCCGGTGCTGGTGCTGCTGGCGGTGGTGATCCTGGTGGTCGTCAAGCCGTTCTGAGCCTGGCGCCCGGTCTGTTGTTGCCAATCCTGTTGCGGAACCGAAATGAGCAAGCTGGTTGACTATTACCTGACGCCGCAGTCGCCGTTCGTCTACCTGGGCCATGCGCGCTTTGCCGCCATCGCCGAGCGCCATGGCGCGCAGGTGAACCTGAAGCCGTGCGACCTGGGCAAGGTGTTTTCCGTCTCCGGCGGGCTGCCGCTGTCGCAGCGCCCGCCCCAGCGCCAGGCCTACCGCCTGGTGGAACTGGCGCGCTGGAGCGAATTCCTGGGCGTGCCGCTGCATCCGCAGCCAACGTTCTTCCCGGTATCGGGCGACGCAGCCAGCAAGCTGATCATCGCGGCGCAGCTGGCGCACGGCACCGCCCGCGCGATGCAGCTGACCGGCGCCATCGGCGCGGCTGTGTGGGCGCAGCAGCGCAATATCGCCGATGCCGCCACGCTGGCGCAGATCGCCGACGAGGCCGGCCTGGACGGCGCCAGCCTGCTCAAGGCCAGCGAGGCGCAGTCGGTGCAGGCGGCCTATGCGCAGAACACCCAGGACGCGATTTCTGCCGGCGTGTTCGGCGCGCCATGGTACGTCCATGACGGCCAGCCCTTCTGGGGCCAGGACCGGCTGGATTTCCTCGACCGCGCCCTGGCGGCGGCTTGAGCTAAGCTTCGGATAGATCCCCGTCCGCTACGGCGGACGTTTTTGTTTGCAGGATACCCAACATATGACCCAAGCCTTCTTTGCCCCTTGCCCGCGCGGCCTGGAGAGCGCGCTCGCCGAAGAACTGCGCGAGATCGCCGCAATGCCGGGCATGGCCGCGCTGGCGCCGTTCACGGTGCACCAGGAGGTGCCGGGCGGCGTCAATTTTTCGGGCGAGATGGCCGCCGCCTATGCGGTCAACCTGCATTCGCGCATTGCCAGCCGGGTGCTGATGCGCGTGGCCGCGCGCGGCTACCGGCATGAGGACGACATCTATACGCTGGCACGCGGCGTGCGCTGGGAGCAGTGGTTCTCGCCCGATGAATCGCTGCGCGTGGACATCACGTCGCACAAGTCGCCGCTGCGCAGCCTGAATTTCACCGCGCTGCGCGTCAAGGACGGGGTCTGCGATGCCCTGCGCGAACGCGTGGGCGCGCGCCCGAGCGTCGATACCGCCAGCCCGGATGTGCGTATCTATGCCCATCTGACCGAGCATGACTGCACGCTGTACCTCGACACCACCGGCGAGCCCCTGTTCAAGCGCGGCTGGCGCACCGAGAAGGGCGAGGCGCCGCTGAAGGAGAACCTGGCCGCCGGCATCCTGCGCCTCGCGGGCTGGGTGCCGGGCCAGACCTTCCGGCCCTTCTACGACCCGATGTGCGGCAGCGGCACCTTCCTGATCGAGGCCGCGCAGGTGGCGCTGGGCATCGCGCCGGGCGGCAGCCGCAGCTTTGCTTTCGAATGGCTCAAGGGCATGGACACCAAGGCCTGGCAGAAGCTCAAGTCGGACGCGCAGCGCGCCCGCATGCTGGCCTCCGCCGATGCGCTGCAGGTGGTGGGTTCGGACATCTCGACCGACATGCTGGCCATCACGCGCGCCAACTGGGAGCGTGCCGGCCTGCCGGGCGAGGCGCGCACCAAGCAGGTGGACGCGCGCTTCGTTCAGCCGCCTTTTGAAGAGCCGGGTTTGCTGTTGATGAATCCCCCGTACGGCGAGCGGATCGCGGTGCGCGGCCAGCGCCGCCTGCCAGAGGAAGAGATGCCGCGCGACGAGGTGGAGGAGGCCGCCGCCAACCAGTTCGCCAGTGCCTTTGCCACTACGCTCAAGCAGCATTTCGCGGGCTGGCAGGCGTGGGTGTTTACCGGCGACATGGGCTTCCCGCGCCGGCTGCGGCTCAAGGAGTCGCGCCGCACGCCGCTCTACAACGGCAATATCGAATGCCGGCTGTTCCGCTTCGACATGGTGCGCGGCGCCAACCGGGCAGCGCAGGCGGACTGACGGCGTTTGCGGCCCCGGGCCGCAGGGTCAGGGGCGCTTGCGCCCCGTCAGTGCGTCCTGATTGCGGCTGAAGTCCGCCAGGAAGCCCTGCAGGCTGACCACCGGCTCCTGCAGCAGGTGGCGCGGCAGGTCGAACAGCGCATAGATGAACTCTTCATTGCCTTCGCAGCGCTCGGCCGGCAGGCAGTATTGTTCCCAGTCCACGCACGCCGGCGTGTACATGCCGTTGCCGGGCCAGAAGAACGGCACCAGCCGGCCTTCGCGCAGGCCTTCGATCAGCGCCGCGGGCGCGTCGTAGGCCTCGGCCGATTCCACCTGGCTCATCAGCCCGGAGCGGGTCTCGATCACCATCAGCGTGGCGTGGCCCTGCGCGGTCAGCAGCAGGATGCCGGCAGGGTTGGGGTACAGGTAGTACTCGACAAAGCCATAGCGCGCGATCAGCTGGCGCACGCGCTCGGTGATGGCCGGATCGGACAGGAACGAGAACGAATGCCGCGTCAGCAGCTCGCGCAGCGTGCGCGACAGCGTGGCGAAGTACGCCTGCTGCATGGCCTCGATTTCCTGGTCCAGCCGCTCGACCATATTGCTTTCATGCTTTTTCACGTAGCGGTCGATCAGCCCGTGGTTGAAGCCCTGCACGGCGATGCTCTCGTCGGCGGTGCCGGTCAGCAGGATGGTCTTGCAGGGCAGGTCCTGCAGCGCCTGGCAGAACTCGAGCCCGTCCATCTGCGGCATCGAATAGTCGACCACCACCACGCCCGGCTGCAGGAAGCGCTTGAAGTCGTGGATCTGGCGGTAGATGCGGTCGATGTCGAGCTGCACGGTGCGCCGCTCGGTCAGGAAGGTCAGGTCGTCGTGCGTCACGCGCACCGGCAGGAAACCCGGGAAGCGGGTGGCATAGGCCTCGCGGATCCATTGCAGCGCTTCACGCGGGTCGGTGAAAGTGATCACCGCGCGCGAGGCATCCATCTGGAATGCCAGGCTGTCGATGAATGACTTGCTGTCATCGACCAGAACGGTCAGGACCGGGTGATGGAAGACCGACAGGTTCCTGTCGTGCGGGTTGAAGGTCATGGAGCGGCGGGCAGGGTTCGGCGCAGTGGTTCGGCACCGGCGTGGCGCAAGCGGCAAGCCAGTGTGCGCATTCGCAGGCCAGTATAGCGCGCCATGGCTGCCTTGCAAGGCACGCCTTGCGGCCAGGGCCGGCGGCAGGAGCCCGGCGGGCGCCGGGCAGGGGAGGCGCCCGCGGCAGGGCCGGGATGGACCGGGCCTGCGCGCGGCGCGCGGACGGCCTTAGTCGACCGCCTTGAACATGTCTTCGACCACCTTCTTGGCGTCGCCGAACACCATCATTGTCTTGTCCATGTAGAACAGCTCGTTGTCCAGCCCGGCGTAGCCGGCGGCCATGGAGCGCTTGTTGACGATGATGGTCTTGGCCTTGTAGGCCTCCAGGATCGGCATGCCGGCGATCGGCGACTGGGGGTCGTTCTTGGCCGCCGGGTTGACCACGTCGTTGGCGCCCAGCACCAGCACCACGTCGGCCTGGCCGAACTCGCTGTTGATGTCTTCCATCTCGAAGACCTGGTCGTACGGCACCTCGGCCTCGGCCAGCAGCACATTCATATGGCCCGGCATGCGGCCCGCCACCGGGTGGATCGCGTACTTCACGGTCACGCCCTTTTCCGCCAGCTTCTCGGTCAGCTCCTTGAGCGCGTGTTGGGCGCGCGCCACGGCCAGGCCATAGCCCGGCACGATGATCACGGTCTCGGCGTTGCCCATCAGGAACGCGGCATCGTCGGCGGAACCCGACTTGACCGGGCGCTGCTGCTGGTCGCCGGTTGCCGCCGCCGCCGTCGCGCCGCCGAAACCGCCCAGCAGCACGTTGAAGAACGAGCGGTTCATCGCCTTGCACATGATGTACGAGAGGATCGCACCGGAGGAGCCCACCAGCGAGCCCGCGATGATCAGCATCGGGTTGTTCAGCGAGAAGCCGATGCCCGCCGCGGCCCAGCCCGAATACGAGTTCAGCATCGACACCACCACCGGCATGTCGGCGCCGCCGATCGGGATGATGATCAGCACGCCCAGCACGAAGGCGATCGCCAGCATGATCAGGAACGGCAGCCAGTCCTGCGACATAAAGAAGATGACGCCGAAGCCCACCATCGCCACCGCCAGCAGCAGGTTCAGCCAGTGCTGGCCGGCAAACACCACCGGCGCGCCCTGGAACAGGCGGAACTTGTAGCGCCCGGCCAGCTTGCCGAAGGCGATCACCGAGCCCGAGAACGTGATCGCGCCGACGAAGCAGCCGATGAAGAGCTCGATGCGGTTGCCCAGCGGGATCAGGTGCGAGCCTGCCGGGCTGATGCCGAACGCCGCCGGCTCGGCCACCGCCGCCACGGCGATGAACACCGCGGCCAGGCCGATCAGCGAGTGCATCGCCGCGACCAGCTCGGGCATCTTGGTCATCTGCACTTTCTTCGCCACGTAGGCACCGATGCCGCCGCCGACCACGAGCGCGGCGAAGATCAGCGCCAGGCCCGTGCCCACCGACGACTGGGCCGTGCCCGCCGCGAGGAACTCATTCTTCAGCTTGATGATCAGGGCCAGCGTGGTCACCACGGCGATCGCCATGCCGATCATGCCGAAGGCATTGCCCTTGCGCGCCGAGGCCGGGTGCGACAGGCCCTTGAGCGCCTGGATAAAGCAGACCGAGGCCACCAGGTAGAGCAGGGTGACGAGGTTCATGCTGACAAGACCGCTCATCACGCGCCCTCCCTGGCCAGTGCCGGCTTTGCCTCAGGCGCCTTGGCCTTCGGTTCTTTCTTCTTGAACATCTCCAGCATGCGCTGGGTGACCAGGAAGCCGCCGAACACATTGACCGCGGCCAGCGCCACCGCCAGCGTGCCCATCACGCGCCCGACGCCGCCTTCGGTCAGGCCCGCGGCGAGCATGGCGCCGACGATGATGATCGCCGAGATCGCATTGGTCACCGCCATCAGGGGCGTATGCAGGGCCGGCGTGACCGTCCAGACCACGTGGTAACCCACGTAGATCGCCAGCACGAAGATGATCAGGTTGATCACCGTGTGGTTCACCATCTCCATCGACTTCTCCTCCGTTGCTTTGAATCCGGGATGCCGCTTTTTGCTGTGTTCTTCTTTGCTGTACTACGGCGCGCCGAGGGCCAGTGGCTCTGACCGACCGACGGCGCGCTCCCTCTCCCGCTTGCGGGAGAGGGAGCAAACCTGCGGCAATCAGGTCACCTCAGAACTTCTTGATTTCCTTGATGCCGTTCTTCTCGTTCACCAGGATGACCTTGGGCTTGTAGGCGGCGATTTCCTCGTCGCTCATCGGCGCGTAGGTGCAGATGATCAGCTGGTCGCCCAGGTGCGCGCGGCGGGCCGCGGCGCCGTTCAGCGAGATCTCGCCGCTGCCGCGCTCGCCCTTGATGATGTAGGTGGAGAAGCGCTCGCCGTTGTTCACGTTGTACAGCTCGATCTTCTCGAACTCCTTCATGTCGGCAGCGTCCAGCAGGTCCTGGTCGATGCCGCACGAACCCTCGTAGTTGAGGTCCGCCTGCGTCACGGTGACGCGGTGGAGCTTGGCGCGGAGCATGATGCGTTGCATGGGTGATACGTCCTTATATTTGATGCAAAAGCAGTGGGCGCACGGCGCCCGTGGAAATTACGCCGCCTCGCGCACGACCTGGCCGTCCCTGCACATCAGGCAGGCCGCGACGATGTCGTCTTCAAGGTTCAGCGTGAACTGGCCGTCCTTGTCGACGACCAGCTTGAGGAAGTCCAGCACGTTGCGGGCATAGAGCGCCGAGGCGTCGGCCGCGACCATGCTGGCCAGGTTGGTGTGGCCGATGAGGATGACGCCGTTGTGGTTGACCACTTCATCGGCCACCGTCAGCGGGCAGTTGCCACCCTGTGCCGCGGCCAGGTCGACCACCACCGAGCCGGGTTTCATCTGCGCCACGGTGGCTTCCTGCAGCAGCACAGGCGCCTTGCGGCCCGGGATCAGTGCGGTGGTGATGACGATGTCGGCCTGGACGGCGCGCTGGTGCACCAGCTCGGCCTGGCGCTTCATCCAGTCCGGCGGCATCGGGCGGGCATAGCCGCCCACGCCCTGGGCGATCTCGCGCTCTTCATCGGTGAGGAAGGGCACGTCGAGGAACTTGGCGCCGAGCGATTCGATCTGCTCCTTGACCGCGGGGCGCACATCGGAGGCCTCGATCACCGCGCCCAGCCGCTTGGCCGTGGCGATGGCCTGCAGGCCGGCGACGCCCGCGCCCAGGATCAGCACGCGTGCGGCCTTGACGGTGCCGGCGGCGGTCATCAGCATCGGCATGAAGCGCTGNTAGTGNTGCGCNGCNANCAGCACGGCCTTGTAGCCGGCGATGTTNGCCTGCGACGACAGCACGTCCATGCTCTGCGCGCGCGTGGTGCGCGGCGCGGCTTCCAGGGCAAAGGCGGTGATGTTCGCGGCGGACATGCGCGCGTTGTTCTCGGCGTCGAAGGGATTG
>NZ_KB903043.1:0-1918 GCF_000379565.1 Cupriavidus sp. UYPR2.512
CGACCCAAGCGTATAGCGCTAGGAAGTCTCCATGTATTGACGTACTGAAGTTCGATCTCAGGAGAGAAACGTGCAAACCAAGACCCGGAACATCCNCACATTCGGCATCATCGCGGCCACAGCCGCAACATTGGTAGCTTGCGGNGGCGGCGGCGATTCCCCTTCCAAGCCTTCTGCTACCGTGCAAGGTAAGGCGGTGGACTTCTACCTGTCAGGAGCGACAGTTACGTTCCTCGATTGCGACAACAAGACCACCATGACAAATTTCAATGGCGACTTCACGTTTCCTGACGGTTGCACCAAGAGCGGGCTGAAGGTTGCCGGCGGTACAGATATTGGTACCAATCTCCCATTCACTGGCGTACTTCAGGCCCCGCCGGTGGAGTACAAAGTGGGCGTGACGCCGGTGATCTCTCCGCTGACCACGCTGGCTGTCCAACTTGGCGCGACGCAAGCTGCAGCCTTTGCTACGAAGCTGGGTCTGGCAGGCAAAGACCTGGCCACTCTGGACCCGCTCCAGGACGCCGTCGCGCTGAAGGCAGCGGTGGTGGTGCAGCAACTGGTTGATCAAGTCGCGAAGACGCTGACAGGCCTGTCGACCGACGGCACATTGAGTGCAGAGGATGCTGCTGCAGCAGCATCCTCTGCACTCGCTAGCGCCTCCGGCAACGCTGACTTGACGAATAGCACACTGGTTTCTACTGTGGTATCGAGCGCTGTGCAGAACGCCAAGAGCGGCTTACCGACAAACTTGCAATCAAACATCACCGCAGTAGCTGCAAATGTTGCCGCGTTAACTGGGCCGGTGATTGCTAGTCAAGTAGCAAGCGTAGATGCTTCGCTTAACGCAATCACGCTGAGCGGTACCCCGGCCGATACGTTGGCAGCGCTTAAGGCGAGCGGATCGCTCAACGCGGTCAGGGAGAGTGCCCAATCGACGACGATGACTTCCCTGGTTAAAGCAGTTACGTCCGCAGCACTGAACGATGCGTCGAACACTTCGAAGCTGGCTCAACTCGGGGATGCGGTATCTACTGGCAATGCAGACAAGATTCAGCAGGCAGCTAGCAACCTGGGCAGCGCTGTGGATAGCACAGCCATCGACAACATAGCGGCCGCAGTCACCCTGAAGAACTATCTGCTGTTATCCAATCTGACGATTAACGATACGTCTTACCCGATTACCGATTCGATTACGGCAACGGGCGGCACGTTGAACTCCATTCAGGTCGCGGTTGCAAAGCATGGTGACCCGTTCAGAGGAGGCGAATCGGCGGTACGTGCGGGTTTCAGCTACGCCTACGGCGGCAACCGGGTGGATATCATCATCGAGAACGTGACTCTGACCTTCAACGGTGCGCAGCTGACCAACGCAGCGGTGCCTGCCGGCACGACCTATTCTTTCCGAATCAGGGGCACGCTGGCGGCTGCAGCTACGCTGACAAACATTAGCGCCGACAATCTTTTCTCCAGCGCTAACGGCGGTTCGCTGAACCTTCCGTTCACCGTGTTCCTCGACAAGCTAAAGTCTGCCGGTTCGCTTACCCAGGCGCAGATTGATACGCTCACGCCGAAGTCGGTAAGCAGGTTCCCCGTGACGTTCGCCACAACCGGTATCAGTGGCAAGCGTGTGACGGTAGGTGCGTTGGCTGGCAGCAGCGTAGAGAAGACCAAGACTGCATCGGTGAAGACTGACTCGGCAAAGGTCACCGGCGACGGCCTCAAAATTTCGGTGACGCTCAACCCGTGATCTGCAAATTGTACTGTCTTCCGCCAAGGGGGAAGGCCATCATCCCGACCGTCAAAATGCAAGGCTCGAGATAAACAACTGGTTGCGGGTTTCTCAAGGCTGCCAAATTTGCCTGAAGTCCTTTGTGGGTATGACTTTCGCCGATTTCCGCCGTGATCCGCTAGAATT
>NZ_KB903044.1:0-1909 GCF_000379565.1 Cupriavidus sp. UYPR2.512
CCTGAACTGCTTATTCTCAATCCGAATAAGGCGAAGCGTTTTCATAACCACAAGGCTTATGATAGCAATTCGGCCTTATCTTGGTCAGAGGCCAATACTCTTGATGCTGTCGCGCAGACCTTGCGTACGGGCTTTGCGGAAGGGACTTCTTCAACGATGACAGTCGTCATAGGACCAGCGCTCGGGGACCGCCTGCCGGAGTCAAACCTGACGCTCGCGTCATGGCCACGGCTTGCTCGATACCGCGTCCGACAACGTCTTAAAAGCGTTGACTCATGATGTAGTGGGTCAGTTTTGAAGCCATTGCGCCTTCCCTCTGTGGTTCGTGAGTTCATCATAGCGGACCACGCAGCTTCGTGCGCAAGGGCAGGATGGGCACGCCCGCCCAGGTGTTGCAGATGTTCTGGCAGGTACTGCGCGGGCGCACGCGCGTCACTATCGACCATACCGCCTTGCCGGACGCACTGACATACATCGCGGAGGGGGCTGTGCAGACCATCTGGCAGGCGCCCACGAGGCCCGCCACCGGCGAGCTGGCCATGCGGCCAGCGCCGCCGAGGCCATTTCAGCGCGGGCCGAGACCGCGGCGGCCCGGGATAAGGTGCCCGCCATGTCGGCTCCACTGGTCAAAGCGCCGAAGTGCACGACGCCGTGCAGGCGAATCTGATCGCGGGGCGCCTGGCGCACGCGGCGACCAAGGCCCGGCGGAAGGCGGGGCGGGCGAACTGTATGCTCCCGGGGAGGACCGGGCCGAGTCCAGCGAGCACCGTGCCTTGCGCGAACTGGATGTGGAGCGCACTGCGCGCCAGAAGAGCGAGCGCGCCGCCGAAGAGCTACGCGCGGAGCTGGTGGCGACGCGCGGCGAGGCACGCGACGCGGCGGTGCCACAGGCCGAGGCCCGTGCCCGGCTCGAAGCCCAGGCCGCGGCGCTCACGGAGCGGCTCACTGAGCGGCTCACTGAGCGGCTCACTGAGCGGCTCGCCGCCGCCGAGGTGGCTCAGGGCCAGGAAGCCGTCGACCGGGACGCAGTCCAGACCGAGTTGGCGGCGGCCCAGCGCCGGGCCGAGCGCGCTGAGGCGGAAGCCGCGCTAGCGCGCCAGCTGCTGGCAAAAATTGCGCCTGCCGCGCGAGCGGGAACGGCAGCGCAAATCCAGCAGCCCGGCATCGACCGATAGCGAAGCACCAAACGAAAGCCCACGACAAGTACGGGACGCCTTCTACCGGCTCGGAATCCGTGATCACAATGGAAATGGCCTCTTCGCAATAGCCGGGAAAAAAATGCGGGCTATCTGACCCTAAAAAATTCCTTACCCTCCCCAGCATTGACCGCCCGCTGCAGCCAGTCCGGCATCTGGCCAGTCCCGGTTTCCGATTCACAACGCTCGACGCGCTTTTTTTTTGCAGCTGGCGTGCCGCCCTTGCGGGGTAACGACTCTGGGGAGCGGCCTTGGTAACATCTGGGGCCGATTGAGGCCAAGAGCACAGTAATAGTGGCGTATGAGGCTCTTTTTCCTGTGCCTAACCCGACCAACAGTAGCCCTGGATGGCTAGAAACCTCTTGCGGAACTTACCACGGTGGTAAATAATCGAAAAAACGTAAGCCAATACGCCGGAGCGAGTCCCTCAGATGTAGGTGGGGGCAGTCGTAAGATTCAGGGGAAGGCAGATGGGCCACTTTACGACCCTGCGGCAATCATCGCGCTGCTCGAGGTTGGTGCGGATGGCGAGAACTATTCGCCAGTCATTCCATTCACCGAAAAGTGCGCTAGGGACGTCCAGAAGTATGAGCTGGACGCAAAGGAGCTAGCCGCTCTGGTGTTCCGTTGCGGGCTGAATGAGAGTTGGCGTCGCGAGATATTTGGCATGAGACAGGGGCGGATGTCTCGCGCTTTTTGCACAAGAGATTCAC
>NZ_KB903045.1:0-1853 GCF_000379565.1 Cupriavidus sp. UYPR2.512
CCCGCCGATTCGAAACCGCGAGTAAACGCCTTCTTCGCTCGGTTTACAACCCCGTTGTCACAACTTGTGTGTAATGCAATGGGTTTAGGGTGGATGCTCGGTGTTGCGCTCCCAGCGTCCTCGCACCGATTACACACACTGCCGTTCCATCGTCCTCCGTGGAAATCGTTCCACGGACCAGCGGCCGTAGACCCCGACTAAGGAGGCCGCTGATGCTAAGTCCGCATGAAATCGCCGCGCTGCAGCTGCTTGGCGATGCGCAGGAGATCGATGACCTCGAACCCGAGCAACTGGACAGATTGCTGGTCCACAAGCTGTTCACGATGGAGCATGGCCATGCTACCGGTAATGCCTACCCTCGCCTGACGAGTCAGGGGCATTCCATGCTCGCAGCCATGCGCCGTATTCGGTAAGGTGGCTCGTGCGATCGGGCGGCGAGCGAAAAATAGCAACGCACGTTGATGCACTTGCGTTGCGAAAACATCCGCGGGGACCCAAAGCGCCCAAGAAGAACGCCTATGTTGCAGGCTGCGTGGCAAGGCGACATGTCTCTACCGCACGTGTCATCAAGGCCGGACGTGTGTTGAGCGCCAGGAGTGGGTTAAAGAGCGAAACTGGTGGGCCGGGTGGGATTCGAACCCACGGTGGGATATCTCCGGCGGATTATGAGTCCGCTGCCTGCAACCAACACGGCGTCCGGCCCGATAGTTCAGCGCGACATATTACCCTGAATATGGCCTCTTCGCACAGTTTGCACGCACCGTTTCTTGCATTAGCGTTGCGAGCCAGCTGTGGTCATCTCGTTTTACAGAAATCATGCGCCTTCGTTGCGTAAAGCCTGAATTGTGGCTGCAGCATCCATGGTTCGCTGCAAGCCGATCCAGAGCGTCTTTGCGCCGGGTTCGCCGTCGCTCTTGCGGCCCAAGAAGCCAACCAGTGATGCAATCAGGCGAATTATTTGATTGAAAGTGGGTGGCTTTTGGAGGGCGCGGCTTCTTCGCCAGCAGATAGGCACCCGTATCTCGTCGGCATCAAAGAACAACGACGCGTCTAGTTCGGGACAGGTTCTGCCCAGGCGCATCAGTCGCGCAATACGCCACGAGACCACCATGTACAACACCAGCGCACGTTCGACTCGGTCCATGTGCGAGAGCTGTAACGCTTCCACCTTGCAGGCGTTTTTCAGCACATGGAAGAAGTTCTCGATCTCCCATCTGGCCTCGATACCAATCGATTTCTCAACAGTCGTGCAACGACGCCTTTTTCAAGCTTGTCGTTTGTGGTGTCGCCAAGACCAGCGGCGAAGTCGTCCCGGCTCTCCAGATCGGCATGACGGGCACCGTAGCGTGAGAGCGTCAGAATTTTTCGCGAAGGGACAGTAGCCGCGAATTAGTGACTTGGGAAGTCATTGATCGGCAAGGAAAATCCAAACTAAAACACAAGAATCTCTATGCACTAAGAGGACGTCTACCCTATAAAAAATCAGGAAATTTTGGAACGCTTTCCGCTGGTCTCCCATCCTCCGACATCCGCCCGCAACATGGATGGTGCAAGCTCGGCTGCCCCCCGAAATCCTCGAGGTAGAAATCCCACGCACCTCTGGCGTCCGGCGCCCACAACGCAAATAAACGTATGGCGACACTGCCCCCCATGCACGTCATGGACCTGCTGCTCGACGCGATCTGCGTCGTCGACCGCGAGGGCCGTTTTCTGTCCATCACAGGGGCTTCCGAAAGCATCTTTGGCTAAGTCGGCCCCGAATGGCGTTGTTGCATAAATCCGGGGTCGGATGGGCTGACGTTTACGCACAACGACTGGAGCGCTGGCTCTGTTAACTTCTGACGAAGCGGCGT
>NZ_KB903046.1:0-1902 GCF_000379565.1 Cupriavidus sp. UYPR2.512
CAAGCACGTCAATAACCATGGTTGCCCCGGGGTGGCACAGATGACCAACATACTATCGGTAGAGGGCTTGGGAGACAACCGGATAAGCATGCGTCAAATTATGCAGGCAGGACCGTGGCACAAGCCGGTCGCTAATTCGTGCCAGACGTGATATGCGGGCTTGACGCAAGATCAGGAGCGCGATCAGGCAGATCTCACGGCTGTGCGCGCTCGAGAGGAAATGGTGGAATCAACCTCTAGTGCCAGCACTCGGCATCGATGCCTCGCTGCCGCGACGAGGCATCGGTACTCAAGAGTCCGACGCGGGCTCCGGGCGTTTGCGAATCCATTCGGCAAATGCCTCATCTTCGATGCGGTAGTCTCCCATTGCCAGTCGGGTAATAACGTTCGCGCCCAGCAACCGTCGCAGGGCGTGGCCCGTTGTGTTCCGGGTGGCGGGCTTACCTAGCATGGTGCCAAGCTTTCCCAACGTGGCACTGGAGTGCAAGTCCGACTCACCTCGCGCCAGCAGGTACAAAATCGCACGATCCGCAGGTTTCATTTCGCGCCACTGGGCAAGGGAATGCTCGTCTGAGAACACCGAGGACTTAGTGTAAGCCAGCGCGGCGGCGTCGCCCTGCGGTTGATAGAGCATGTACCTTTCGATGAACCGCTTGAAGAACTCCGGGGTGCGATGAAGTTCGTCGAAGGCGCGCCTGCCCTGCTCGAGTGTCAGCTTCCGGCGAGCCATGCTGTTCAGAAGCTCGATAGTAAAGGCAACGAATTCATCTCCTAACAACGGGAAAGGCTCCAGAGGCGCCCAGTTGTAGAAGGGCTCTGATGCCCGGGCGAACATCGCGCGAAGGGTGGTCTCAGAGCTGCCGGCAAAGATAACTTTGACGCGATCTTTGCGGATATCTAGCGCTGCGCGGAGCGCGTGGGCGAAATCGCCGTGGTCCGCCCCGGCCAGAACCTGAGCTTCGTCAATTACCAGAAGGAGCGGTCTCTTGGCGCGATCGATCTGTTTTAATACCTCATGGAGTGCCGCAGTCCTGTCCACGCCTGGCTTTCCTAGCTCGGCCTCCAACGACCCCTCTATCGCCCCAGCTAGCTTCGCACTGGCCTTCACCTTTTTAACCGGTGTGCGTAGTTTGGAGAAAAGCGCAGCGGCTCCTTTGGGTTCCAGCGCTTCAGAAAGTGCGGTCACCAGGGCCGTTTCAGGCGAGGTACGGTTATCCCAGAGGTTCGTGTACGCTGTCAGGTAGCCCTTGGCAACAGCCGCTGGCATCAGATCCCGCCGCAGGAACTCGGTCTTGCCCATGCGCCGTCGCGCGAATAGGCCGCGCGCTGCGGAGAGCTTCAAGTCAAATGCGTGCAGATATGCCTCTGCCAGTTCAGGGCGGGCAAAGTGCCAAGGATCAGGGAGGTTCTCGTCGGTTCTCATCAATGTCGAGAATTCTCAAAATTGTTGAGAAGTTATGATACAACCCCGACAGCCAAATGCATAGAGGGATTACTTGGCTCCCTTCCGTCGCTGGAATCATCACCCCCGACTTCGAGGTGAGCCTGTCGTCCGACAATGCTGGCTACAATTGCCTCCGGCGTAAGTCCCTGTCAGCGGCCATGCGGCCTGAGCAACACCTCGCGGACCGGGCAATTGAGTCCGGCTTCGGCTTCCATCCCTTTGATGCAAAAGGCCGCTCATTGGTGCCATTGCAGCCGTTCGGATGTCTAAATGATGAGGCCTATGGCCGCGCCCCAAAAAAGCAGCAGGCCGGTGCGCAGCAACTCGCCATAAAAGGGTGCGTTATCGGACCTTATTTCCACCCCGCTAGTGTAGCGTTCTGTTCTTGATTGAACTTATATGAATTCGGCGTCTCCAATGCCCACACTGCGACACAGCGTGGAGAGAGTGAGTGCGAG
>NZ_KB903047.1:0-1892 GCF_000379565.1 Cupriavidus sp. UYPR2.512
CTTGCATGATGGCCTCCTCGGCAGAAAACGCCCCCTAAGCGTAACCGCTCGTGGGGGATGGGGGCGACCATCTCATTACAGAGCCAGCGTTCCAGCCGTTGCGCGTAAACGTCAGCCGCCCAACCGAACCCGGATTTATGCAACAACGCCGATCAAGAGCGCCAGCGGTTGCGCTTGCTGCGGTGGCGGATCGCCAGTCGCTGATGCTGCTTCATGACACGGCACCACAACCTTTGCAGGTGTCTCGATTGGCCGCGAATCCATAACCTGCTGGACAACCGGCACGAATGCCGGCAACGCACTTCGCGCCTGCGCTGAATCTCGGTACTCCGAATCCATTTGCGCAACTGGTTAGCGTTGATACCAGCCTTGAGTGCCGTGTCCGAAACCGATGCTCCCGATGGAAGACAAAACTCAATCAGACGCCGCTTGGCCGCAGGTTCGTAGTCGCGCTTCCCATTGGAGCGGACTCTCACCGCCTGCAGCGGAAATAGGTCAATCTCGTCTTGGATCATGTTTGCGTCAGCAAAGTCTTTGCGGACGCAAGCCTGCTAACGTTCGGCCTTCAATACCGGACGTCGTCAATTGAGCGCTTACGATTCATCACCGCACTGCCTGGAAGACGCGCGAATCCGTTGAGCTGGCCACGCTGGAATGGGTGGCTTGGTTCAATCACCACCGGCTGATGGAATCCCTTGGCTATATCCCGCCCGCGGAAGCTGAGGCAAACTACTATCGATCGGCAGCTTCAAATGCCTGTCGCTCAACCGCTATTAACTTAAACCAACCAGCCTCCACGGGTCCCGGGGTGGTTCAATTTGAAAATAGAGCGTTAGCGCGATTCGGTCCCCTCGTCGCGCCCCAATAACCGACGCATAGCGTTTCGCACAAAAGGGTCAGCACTATCTGCTTTCGACTCTGCATAGCTATGCCAAATCGGATCATTCAACAGATTAAGGCATAGGGCTTTCAGCTCTGGACATCGTTCTTCGGGTAATCCATTGAGATAGCGTAGTGCATCAAGAGCGTGACCGCGCTGGATTGCAATCACCACTGGAAATACTAGTAAGTCTTTGGCCGGCTCATAAATTTCACACAAATTCTTATACAGTTCCTCCGCCTCATCAACAGAACCTTCGCGAATTTTTGTGACTAAATGCTCGGCGAGCTTTTTGGCGTCCGACGAAGCGGTCGGCAGACAAGTCGGCTTCTCGGTTTGTCGTCCGCCACCTGAATTTGAATCGATTACCATCGAGCAGTGAACTGTTTGCCAAACCGAGGTCGTTAGCATGGGACGTCCAGAGATTAGGATCCTGAAAAACTCCATTGGAATTGAACCTGAAGTCGGTGTCATCATTGATATTTTAACGAAATCGCAAAAGCTTTTCGCCACTTCATCGATGGTGTGAAAAAAATATCCTGCGAAGAATTCCGACATACTTCCCATGAGACTTCCCATATCAGCAATAAAGTTGACCTGCCTATCTAGGGGCGTGCATGCACTAGACTCGCTATCGTGTTTCATCAACGTTGAGCGCCTTGACAGCATCAAGCTGAATCCCACGTTTGTGTGAAGGGGCGCATAGTCTTGTACATTTTGAGAGGCGCGGCGACTGTATCTATTGATAGGCACACGTTATACTCAGCTACTTGATCTGACTATCATAGAGAAATCCGGCGGTGAAATTGGCTATAATAACGAAATTGCTGCGCAAGTAGCGAAGTTAGCATGCTTGCCGTTCCTTGTAAGCTGTTTCAAACAGAGTTACTCGGTATTGTTAACTTCAAGGCGAACCTGCTAAGGAATCGCTGAACAAAGCGTCAGCGCGCAGCGTTGCCAGTGTGATGCCGATTTTTTTTGTCAACCAACAGCAGATTTGACGGCTTGCCAG
>NZ_KB903048.1:0-1879 GCF_000379565.1 Cupriavidus sp. UYPR2.512
GACTTCGTCAGCAAGGTCTTGCCGGCCCTCTGACCAATCAGTGTATCGACACAAGTCAATGAGAATGGTTTTCTTCGTTGGTACAGAGATAAGGGCAATTTTTTCGTCATCGAGCTGGTCGACGAGGCTGGCGTCGCGCAGCAATACGAGGTCTATTTCACGGCCTCGCGTGCGACCGAGCGGGGAGTGCTGAACCTGTACGTGCAGAGTGCGTATGTGCGCGATAAGACTCACCAGAACCGCCCGCAGAAAAAATCGATCCGGTTGCAGGTGATCCTGCACAACACGCTTCACAACAAGCCGATCAAAGCGCCTCCGCGATAACCCTGGAAGGCCAGAAATGAACAAGGCTCCTGAAACAGGAGCCTTGTTCAAACAGCTAATCGGGCCTCTTGGCTATCCGCACGCTTGGGTGCAGACCCCTGACGGGGCGGGGTTAGCGCACGGCTTTCGCCGTTCCGTTCATACGCTAGCAAATAGATGCTACCGAATTTTGCCTTGCCCTGCAAGGCAAACGCGCCCCCAGTGGCAAGCGTAGGCGCCCGGGAGGGAGGCGATTCCGCAGTCCCCCGATGTGGCCTGGCTATCGGAAGTAACTTCGGGGGCCCGTTGCAATTTGCACCGGCTCCGCTATCTTGCTGCCTCGCCTAGAAGGACGACGCGGGTCCCCTTACTGCACCAAGCGGTCGGCCCAGAAGTGACCGAGAACGGGCCTTATGCCCAATCGCCGGCCCGTTCAAAAATTCCACGTCTCCCACTGTATAGTAAAGTGGTGGTGTGTACAATAATAGAAGTGACCCAAGACCATCGCCAGCGCGAGCTGGCCAACTTCGGAGCTGACGGAGGTTTCCCCATGGCCACCGAGACCATCGATCAAAAGACCCTTACCCAGCTCGTGGAAGCTGGCGCTGTGCGCGCGGCGCATGTCGTCGGCCACGGCAACGGCTGGACCATCGCTGCCAAGTACGGCCTGACCGAGCGTTTCCTGTCGGCCAAGCGCGGCGACGTGCGCGTGTTCCGCAAGCTCGAAACGCTGGTGGCCTTCCTGCGCGACCTGGGCATTAGCCGCTTCGACGTGGACGCGGCCGGCTACGATCCGGAGTCGGCCGAGCGCACTACGCGGCCCGACAGGTCGGCCGCGCTCAAGGAGGCGCACGCCGCGCGAGCCTATGACAAGTGGTTCCGCGAGCAGGTCCAGCAGGCGCTGGATGACCCCCGCCCTTCCCTTCCGCACGCCGAGGTCAAGGCCGATTTTGCCGAGCGCCGCGCGGCGCTGCGGCAGCGGATCGCAAAGCGCGGGGGTAACGCTTGACCCTGGCGCTGCACTGGAACCCGAGGGCGCGCGAGGACCGCGCCGACATCATGGATTACATCGCCCAGGACAACCCCGTGGCCGCGCTCGAGCTGGACGAGCTGATCGAGCAGAAGGCCGAGGCCTTGCCGGCGAATCCAACGCTGTTTCGACCAGGGCGCGTGCGCGGCACGCGCGAGGCCGTAGTGACGGAAAACTACCTGATGGTGTATCGCGTGACGGACAAGCACGTGGAGATCCTGCGCGTGCTGCATGCGCGCCAGCAGTGGCCAGCAAAAGGACGAGCCTGATCCGCCAACGCCCAGTAGCTGTAGCTGTAGCTGCTTGCATTCGAAACCGGCTGTGCTTGCAATCGACGCGGTTTCCTGCTCGGAATGACTGCAACTGACGGCCCGCGCGCGTGCTCGGATTATCTGCCCCCATGCTTGCATTCAGCCGGCCGGGCTTGCATGCTCGAATTAGTTGCAAATGAAGGGGTTCCAAGCCGGAACCGCCGAAAATTCCGTCATTCCACATTATGAAATTTAGTCCACCTCACGCAGGCCCGCGTCCGCATGAGGCGGTCAT
>NZ_KB903049.1:0-1872 GCF_000379565.1 Cupriavidus sp. UYPR2.512
GCTATGCTCGGCGGCTTCCTGGCGCGCAAAGGAGACGGCGAACCCGGAGTCAAGACCATCTGGCAAGGCCTGCAGCGAGTGGTGGATTTCGCCGCAGGCCTCCGGTACGCCCGTGAACTTGACGACTGAGATGTGTGTAATCAAATGGCCTTACTGTCCGCCAATACGCCCAATCTCTCTTGGCAAAACGGGAGGCGTCCATATAAATATTCTGCAAAATTAGTTGAAGCAAATTTGCTCCCGGCGGCTCGGAAACGGTTAGCTGGCGGGACCAGCAGGAACAAATTTATGCAAACCAACGAGCGCATTTCGCTCACACAACTAAAGAATGAAAGGGACTTCCCCGTCCCGAGGCTGCTGCGGAAGCCGCGAATCGGCATCAACGTGCCATGATGAGGTTTCGGCCTTCATCAACACCAGCAAGAGGGGAAGTCCATGCCTATTGTCACCGTTGGAATTGACCTCGCCAAGAACATCTATGTCGTGAATGGTCTGGAACAGGAACCGGCGCATCAGTCGGCGAAACCACCAATACACCGTTTGCCAGGCCGGGAAATCCTTGGGCAACATGCACCGGCCGCAGCCAGCACCAGGTATCGCAAGGCGTTGATGACCTCGCGAAGATCTCCCTTCCTGCGTCGCCCTCGCTGGGCGGGCTTGGGCAGCAGAGCTTCTATTGCCGCCCACTCCACCTCCGTCAGAGAACACGAACGGTCCTCTGCGGCAATACTTTCCAAAGGGCAAAGACCTGTCTCGGTGGAGCGCTCAAGAGATACAGGCCGTTGCGAATGCACTGAATACCAGGCCCCGGAAAATGCTTGATTGGAAGACACCCGTTGAAGCCCTGGACGAATACTTAAAATCTGTTCAACAATCTGGTGTTGCGACGACCGGTTGAATCCGCCCTAGCAGCCTGAACCCAAGCGCGCAGCAGACAGATGCAGTTACCTAACACAGCGCCACAACGACAATGAATACGAATGGCTGCGTGATGCCCACGATGCCGTGGATCGCCAGCAGATTAAGCTGTTCACGTTCCTCGTCGGCCAGCAGGAACTACTCGCTCAAGAACCTATCTGCAGGGAAGACGCAGATCGTCGCGCCGTTGATGGTCGAGGAATTGCCCTTTTATGGCATCCGGAACGCTTCAGTTCGGAGTGGTGAATACTGTTCGGCTGAACGAGGCCTTGGGCTTGCCGAAAAGGATGCTGCACATGGCGCTCATCGAGAAAGCCGAGCAGCGACGCTATTGCGAAGTCTCCGCTACTGCCGCTGTTGCATGGGACGCGGCTACCACTGCCTCTTGCATCAAATGGAGAGCACGACTCGATGTCCTGCTCATCGTTACTCCATGCACTCTGCACCTTCTGCGGTGCGGGCACGCAACACCGTTTTGCTTGAATGTGCAACTTATCGAGGCACCATATCGTTGCGCGCATTGCCGGGCCCGCTAGGGTGGGCAGAGGTGCCGACCTGGCGGTGTTCGGCCCATGAGCCGAAGTACCGCAAGGCGTTGATGCGGTCTGGCATGGGATGCAAAAGCCTTGGCCAGGCATCTCCAGGCACGGCTTCATCTGAATACCGCGATCCCAGGCATCCGTCGTAGGGCGTTGGCCAGGGTTGTCGTTGCGTTCGTGTTCCTGCCTCCGATCGCCGTCGCCAGATAAGCGTCGGCGCAGCGTTTCAGGGCAGTGTTTGTGCGTTGCACGCGCTCGATTGACGCTTCGCGACCCTCTGTCGGTGACAATTTCAGTTCGTTTGGCGTAAGTCCTTGATTTTTTAGGCTCGTCGGCGGAATCTGTGGGTGAAAGCGGATGTGCGGCTAGCCGAGTGAAGCCCGATTCAGGTACTGATAGAGCTTGCGACAGGTTG
>NZ_KB903050.1:0-1868 GCF_000379565.1 Cupriavidus sp. UYPR2.512
GCAAATGACGGCGGGCAAAATACACGCGCAGGTCATGGGGTCAAGCCTCTACACGATCAAGATCGACGTCGCGACCTGTCCCGCTCCGCAGTGGCGTGCCCTGAGCGCCGACTGCGCGTCATCGATCGACTCCATGGTCGAGTTGTTGCAAGGCAGACTGTCGAGCGCCGTGATGGAGCGGATCTGCAAGCCGGGCACTGGACTTTTTCCGTCGCCGAAGGATATCCAGTTCGGTTGCAACTGCCTGGACTGGGCATCGATGTGCAAGCATGTCGCTGCCGTGCTGTATGGTGTCGGTGCCCGGCTCGACCAGCAGCCCGAATTGCTCTTCACGCTTCGGGGTGTGGATCCTGCCGATCTCATCAACAACACAGGCGCCAAGTTGTCCGGTGCGGCAAGCGCGCCAGCATCGGGCAAGGTCCTCGACCACGCGCTCCTGGGCGACGTATTCGGTATCGATATCGACACCGAGCCGCTCGCCGCGCCGACTGCCGCCCCCAAACGGGCGGGCAAACAATCAGCCCCCCGAACGCGCCAAGTTCCCACGTCATCAACTGCATCGAAAGCGGGTTCGCGCGTGAAATCGACCTTGAAAGGCAAAGCTGCGGCACCCAAAGTGGTGACAAAGTCCGCCGTTGCCCCAGCGCCCACCGGGAAAACACGCGCAGACACTTCGAAAGCTACCCGTTCAACCCCTCAAAAATCGCCCGCACGTTCGCGTGCGACACCGCCATCTCCGCGAAAATCCAAGACGCCCAAATGACTAGCACTCCCCGCCGCACACCGAGAACGCCGGCATTTGCGGATCAATGGTGCGCCGAGAACGGACTCGAGATTCTTGAGGGTCCCGAACATGAATGAGAGAGCGCCCCGACTATCGCCCGAAGAGGGCATGTTCAGGCTAGCAGGTACCGACGCCTCCTGGATCTGTGTGCATACTTGTCCGACACCGCGATGTCCGTGTCGGACCGCGCTGGTGCTGGCGACGCACAAGGGGCGGGAGACACTCGAAGCACGCGGTGCGCCCGTCTGGCAGGCGTGGATGTCAGGCGGACGCTATCGCGAAGCGGCCCACGAGGTCGCCGATAAGTGTGCCGACATCATCGTTTTTGGTCTGGATATCGACACCGCGCAAGAACAGCAGTCGGACCGCGACGACCCACTGGATCTGGCGCAGTACCCCGAGGTCGCCGCTCTCATGACGCATATTGACGGCAAACTGCTGGATGCGATCGGACGTCTATGGTATCGCGGCAAGGGCCTCTCTGCCCCGGTCGAGACGGTGCTCATGTCCCCGCCAAAAATTCGCGGCTGGCAGCGTGGGGAGCAACTGGCCTGGGATGAGGTGTACACGTGCGTCAGACAGGACCTGTACGCGTTTGACGCTCACGTCTACGAGGCGTTGGACTTCTATTGCCCGATTCCCAGTTGCGACTGCGCTGAGGTAAATCTTCACTTTGAACCGGTGCATCCCGACGGAGCGCGCTCACCCGGGCATGTCAATGTTCATCTGGCCGGCCGCATCCGGCTCGAGCCTGAAACGCATGGCGATCTCACACGCCTCGAACAGCTGTGGGCTGCATTCTGTCAGCGACATCCACGATACCTTGAGCGTCTCTCGCATCGCGACACGCTTATCAAGGCAACGGGCGAGCGCCTCGTAGGACCTGCGACGGCCGAGCCCAAGGTAGGCAGAAACGATCCGTGTCCTTGTGGATCGCGCAAAAAATATAAGAAGTGCTGCGGCGCGTAACCAACGGAAAGCAGTGCGTCGCAGCTGCGGGGGCAGTTGCAGCTTATCGAGTGAGAGTCGACAGGCGCCGGCCGACCAGCATGACCGCCTCATGCGGACGCGGGCCTGCGTGAGG
>NZ_KB903051.1:0-1861 GCF_000379565.1 Cupriavidus sp. UYPR2.512
CCACGCTGCCAGCGATCAAATCGGCAGCCTGACTGCCCCAGCGCTTCCACTTAAAAACTCCGGATCCCTGTCCGAACAAACGGTGCCACCTCTAAACGTAATCGTTCAAAGCCGTAGGAACTGCTAATTTCTGTTCGTTCTGCCATAGCTGATCGCTTGGGGGACCAAGCACCAAGAAATGCAAACGGCCCGCATCATTGCGGGCCGCTTTAGCTACAGTGCGCATCGAGTCAAGACACGATGCAAAGTTACATCACTCTGGATCGGCAGATGGTTGAGTTGCATCGTTCTTTTCTTCCGCCGCGCGCCGCTTCGCCTCTGCCGCAGCGCGAGCCGCTGGGCCATCCTCTCGAAAATTCAGCGATGGCAATCGTAGCTCACCGTACCAACACCGACTTGTAACGGTTGCGACTTGCTCTCTGATCGCACCATAGAGCAAAGACGCACCATTCACAACAGCGATTTCGAGACGTTCTGCCGCGTCAGGGAACCCATTTGGTATCGAGAAATATCCCACACATTCGACATCAATCTTGTAAGGAACTACTTTCTCCGGGCCGTCACTGACTTGAATCCCTAACGCAACCATATAGTCGCGGACCTCTCCCCCTTCTTCCTTATCAGCTTCGGCATGGGTAAGGGAACAATGAATATTCGCTCCCCAGGTATCAATTGGCGCGGGGTTCTCTACTGGATCCAGTGTCTCAGGCTCATTTCTGGGGTAGACGCTCACGTGCAAGAATCTGAGCGAATTGAGCTTTAATGGACTCGGTCTCATACCTTAGGCTGCTTCTAACTTATAGCTCTGCAAGCTCTTCAGTGCCGAAGGCAAGTTCGAAGCTGGAGCGTCATAATCGAGCGACATTTCGTAGGCGGAATTCTTGCGCTGAACAAAGCGGGCCATACTATGCACTGTCCCGCCTGTCTGCACATCAACTGCAAGTTCATCCTCTTCGCTACTCTCGGATACAAAGACCTTCGAGTAACAGGAAACGGGGGAATCTAACAGCGTATGTTTGAGGACCGCGTGAACCACACGTCGGGCGTCCTTTAACACTCCATCCACTTCCAGGATGGTAGAGATTCGGGACACTTCCCTGGAACAGATCGCCGTCGCAACCTCTTCCTCACCTGCCGCATGAGCAAGCCATGCCAATGCAGACGGGACCTGTGCAGCTACGCGGATGAGTTTGTCCATTGACGCGGATTGGGTCACATCATCCGCTTCGTACTTCGAAAAGGCGACCGGCCCACCACCGAATATTTTTACTGCCTGTACCTTCTTCAGGCCTGCGCCGACACGGATGGCATGAACCGCTTGCCCCGTCAGAAGACACTCTAGCTTTTTACGAAGCTCCACTACCGCGCGCTTGTTCTGACGCATGTCAGACGCTGATGCGTAGTCACTGCCACACACCTCACAGTGTGACATGACAAATGGCACAGAGAACGTTGCGCCCTTGTGCTCGATCTCATTTTGTCCATACACGGACGCGACATGGCCTTCCCCGCACACATCGCAGAGAACATGCGTAGTCATTAGGATCTCCCGTTACTGATGCATTGATACGAGTAGGATCAGCTTGCCAGTACGATTGATGGCTAGCTTGACGTAGTACTCCTGAGTAATGTCTTTGTAGGCGTACTTATTCCATTCCTGGCGAATCAGTACATAGACATCACATGCCGCCCAAGGCCCACCCGGCTGCTTCTCGCACCATTCAGAACCCTTGAAAGTGCCCCACCGGACAGCGTCCTGGACCAGAGTGTTACGTCGCGCTCAATTTGAGGTCCAACAGGGTGAGTTTGTCTCGCGTACGTTGAGAACGATTTCACGAACATCCCCGCGAACATCGCGAGA
>NZ_KB903052.1:0-1861 GCF_000379565.1 Cupriavidus sp. UYPR2.512
CGAAAGAGTTTACAACCCCACCCGCTATGTCATTGACCGTAAACGACTTTCTGCGGCGCACCAGCCGCCAGGAGTTGTGTGTAATGAGGTGGACTAACCGGTCGGGAGGCAGAGGCACGAATTTCCGGCCATCGCCCTTTCGACGTCGGATGCTTATACCAATGAGGTACCTGGGCTTGATTGCTGAACTTCGCGGCGCTTCGGGCGTGAGCAGCACGCGTTCAGTATAAAGAAATGTGTCATTGCACGGCGATTTTCCAGAAATGGTGGGCAGCGGCTGCGCTGACGTTTTTTGGCTCGGCAAATTCACACATCCTACAAAGTAAGAAACCATCCATTCCTTGCATGCGATCTTGGATGTCCCTGAAAACTGGCCCTTCGAAGAGATCATTATATTCGTCGTGCAGGAGGTTCCCCAAAACATGACGGCGCTCAAAATCCATGCAGCAGAGAGTCACATCGCCGTTCGGAAGAAGAACATTCCGATACTGTCGTTCTTCGGCACATGCAAGTGCTCCGACGACGGATTTTCGCGGTTCGACGATCTTAGGATCGACGCTTCCACCTCTGCTGCTCAGCGGCAGCGTATGGTATAGCGCTGCTGCAGGAATTATCCCGGCGATATCGGGATGGAGCTCCCCCAACACTACGAATCGAATCGAAGGAATATCTGAGTTGACTAGTTGGCGGATCAAGTCGAGATATTTTCCACTAACAAGGCGGCTATTCATGTATACGCCGTCGTCGAAAACATGAACCACAAATGCTCTAAAGCGCAGTGCCCGCAATCGTCCTAGATCGCACCTGCTCATTCCTACGAGTGTCGTGAAAATCCGAACTCCATGGCCGCGCATGTAAGCATGCTCGACCATTTCAGTGCAATCTGGATTGAGCCACGGCTCCGAGTAGCCGGCAAAACTGATGTCAACGGCTGTCGGTACGCGCGCGACACATTGCTTGAAATCTTCAAGACATAGATGCTTCATATGAGAGACTGCTCTTTGCCTGCTGATAAATTTGTCCTGCGGGCAATATGAACATCTGACGATGCAGTCCGTCGTGGTGGTTATTTCCAGGACCCTACCCCCAGGGATAATCGAGCGTAAATCCTGAAAGCCTATCGTGTTTGTTTCGGCCATATCTGTATCTCCCAACTATGCGGAACGAAGGTATCCCTGACGCGGGGCGTCGCATGTATCCTTGATGACGGTTTGCTTAGGGGAGCTAGTATTCGATGACGATGTTCTTCAATGATCGGTACACTACCTGTCACCGCGAACATCCGCCGTGACGGAAATCACTGAAGGCAGTTGCCTTGACGCAAGTTGCGTGCCGTTAAGGAAGATCCGCCAACACAAACTCATGCAGATTTCCCACGATCGAAGGCCGGGAATACTCGCTGTATGCGCCGCTGCAAGTGGCTTGAGCAATCCCTTGGCGAGCAATCCCGCGGCCGAATCAGCAAGATCGAGACTTCCAAGTTCCTCCTCCCATATTCCCGAAAACTCGTTGCCCATTGCTGGTCGAAACTCCGTAAGTTCGCCCCGCGTCAAATATATTTCACCGGATGAGAGAGCGGTTGACCGAACCTGAGAATAGATTGTCCTGACGCGCTTGGGTGACTCGAGCGCAACGCTTCATTGCCCAGGGTAGCGCTCGGACCCGACAGGGCACGATCGTGCAAGCCGCCTGTCAAGTGTCATTCGACTGGATTCTTTGATGTTTGGTTTGGGTCGGATTTGAGACGAAACTGTTGGGCTCAAGACATAGGGAATCGCTGAACAAAGCGTCAGCGCGCAGCGTTGCCAGTGTGATGCCGATTTTTTTTGTCAACCAACAGCAGATTTGACGGCTTGCCAGT
>NZ_KB903053.1:0-73038 GCF_000379565.1 Cupriavidus sp. UYPR2.512
GCCGCGTAACGCGCTTCTTTCCCAGATACTCGGCACTAGCAAAACTGATTTGTTGCATCGGCGTAGCTCGCTGGTCGTCCTTAGTCTATCAACGCTTCACAGCTGCTCAACGTCGACACTCTCGTCGATTAAATCAGCCTTTCCCTAGACGGATCCCGATAACGTAGTGGGAGGACCGGAAATGGCCGCCACGAAACCCACCCGCAGGCCGGCAAAGGGGCGCGGCAAGACGCGGCGCTGGTCGCAGCAGGTGACCGGGCACAGCGATGCGCTGGACCTCGAAGCACATGTCTTCACCTCGGACAATCCCGAGGAGATTGCCGCGTCGCTCAAGCGTTCCGCCGTGAACAGCCGGCGCCGCAAGGGCACGGCGTTCCAGTCGGCGATGTCGATGCTCAACTTCTACATCAATCGCGCTGGCCGTCATCTGCCCAAGGCGCGTCGCGCCACGCTGGAAAAGGCCAAGGGCAAGCTGCGCGAAGCGTTCGGGCGGCCACCTTAAGCAGGCACTACGCGCCCTGCCTTGCTTGCGCGACGGCATTTTCGCGCCAATGCTTGTTCCTATGTCACCTGCACGGAGCCGGATCATGGACAGAAAAAGCGAACTGCAAGCCACCGTGGACGCCCTGGCACAAGCGGGCAAAGGGTTGCTGGCAGCTGACGAGAGCGGGCCCACCATCGCCAAGCGGTTCGAACGCATCGGGGTGGAGTCGAGCGAGGAAAACCGCCGCGCGTGGCGCAGCCTGCTCTTGTCGGCACCGGGTCTTGGCGAGTTCATCAGCGGCGTGATCCTGTACGAGGAAACGCTGGGCCAGCGCGCCGACGATGGCACGCCGCTGCCGGAACTGGCCGCGCGCCAGGGCATCGTGCCCGGCATCAAGGTGGACAAGGGCAAGATTGCGCTCGCCCTGGCATCCGGGGACGAGATCACCGAGGGTCTCGACGGGCTGGCCAAGCGGCTTGCCGGCTATCGCCAGCAGGGCGCGCGCTTTGCCAAGTGGCGTGCGGTCTACAACGTGTCGGACAAACTGCCGGGCTGGGCTGCCGTCCAGGCCAATGCGGAAGCGCTGGCGCGCTATGCCGCGATCTGCCAGGAAGCGGGCGTGGTACCCATCGTCGAGCCCGAGGTGCTGATGGATGGCGCGCACTCCATGGCGCGTTGCGCCGAGGTCACCGAGGCCGTGCTGCATGCAGTCTTTCATGCCTTGCACCGGCATGCGGTGGTGCTGGAACACATGCTGCTGAAGCCCAGCATGGTGCTGCCCGGCAAGGACGCCGGGCACGCGGCGCCGGCCGAGGTCGCCATGCAGACTGTGCAGGTGCTCAAGCGCACGGTGCCCGCGGCGGTGCCGGGCATCTTCTTCCTGTCCGGCGGCCAGACGCCCACCGAGGCCACGGTCAATCTGGACGCCATGAACCGGCTTGCCCCGCTGCCCTGGCGATTGTCCTTCTCCTACGGGCGCGCCTTGCAGGAGCCGCCCCTGCTGGCCTGGCGCGGCGAGTCCGCCAATGCGGCGCAAGCGCAACGGGCGCTGCTGCAGCGCTCACGGCTGAATGGCATGGCCTGCCTGGGGCAATATGACGCGGCGCAGGAGAACGCTGCGGGCTGATCCTGCCGATACGCCTACGCCCCTTCGGCGTAGGCGCGCAGCCCCGCAGCCAGCGCGGCAAACGTCACCGCGCAGCGCGCGCTCTCGCGCAGGTCCTCGTGCATCACGACCCAGGTATCCATGATCACCGAGAACTGGCTGGGCAGGACCCTGACCAGCCGCGGGTCCCGCGCCGCCAGCGCCGCCTGGCACACGCCGATGCCAAATCCCGCGCGTATCGCGCCCAGCTGGGCCAAGTCGCTATTGGCACGGAAAGCCAGGGCGTCGCGCGAGAAGGCCTTGAACCTGGCCTGCAAGCGGCGGATAAAGGCGTTCTCCTGATCGAAGCCGATCACCGCAAAACGGGACAGATCCACCAGCGACTTTGGCACGCCACGGGATGCCAGATAACTTACGTGGGCATGCAGGCCCAGTTCGATCCCGCCGACGCGCGTGGCCACCAGCGCTGCCTGCTCCGGCCGGAACATCCGGACCGCAATATCCGCCTCGCGGCGCAACAGGTCGTCTGCCTGGTTCGACAGCACCAGTTCGATTTCCAGTTCCGGATGCTCGTTGTGCAGCGCCGCCAGTATCGGCGGCAACACTTCAACGCCGATGACTTCGCTTGCCGACAAGCGCACCGTGCCACGCACACCCGCGCCGTGGCCGCTGGCGACCCGCCGCATCGCCGCAGCCGTCGCGGCAATGCCGGCGGCATAGGGCTTCAGCTCATGCGCCGCGTCGGTCGGCGCGAATCCGTCGAATGAGCGGGTGAACAGCTTCAGCCCAAGGGCAGCTTCGAGACTGTCGATGTGCCGGCCGACGGTCGGCTGCGTCAGGCCCATTGCCCGCCCGGCTGCCGACAGCGAGCCGGTCTCCAGCACATGGAGGAAGGCCCGGTACCACTCCCAGTCTGGTTCGCGCTTGGGCATGGCTATGCATTTATTTATAGGAACCAGCCGATTATAGGCAATTTCCTTTTAGCCACAGAGCTTGCAGACTGAAGCTGTTTTCAGCACTGGTGCCAACTCAAAAGGAGATTAGCCATGTCCAAAGTCGCTCTCTTCGGCGCGGCCGGCGCGATCGGGCAAAGCGTGGCCGCCGCGCTGCGCGGCAAGGGCCGGCCCTATCGCGTGGTCGGCCGCAGCGCGGGCAGCCTGCGCACAGCCTTCGGAACGGACCCGCTCGCCGAAGTCGTCACCTGGAATCCCGATTCACCCGAGTCGGTGCAAGCCGCCGCCAGCGGCATCGAGACGCTGATCTATATGGTCGGCGTCGACTACTGGCAGTTCCAGCTGCACCCCGAACTGATGCGCAAGACCCTGGATGGCGCCGTGGCCGCTGGCGTCAAGCACTTCATCCTGATCGGCACCGTCTATCCCTACGGCCGGGTACAGACCGGCAACCCGGTCCGCGAAAACCATCCGCGCGAGCCGCACACGTTCAAGGGCCGCATGCGCAAGGCCCAGGAGGATCTGCTGATGCAGGCCGATGCCAGCGGGCGGATCCGCGCCACGGTGCTGCGGCTGCCTGACTTCTATGGCCCGGGCGTGCAAGCCAGCCTGCTGCACCGCGCGGCGCAGGCGGCGGTGAATGGCGGCACGGCTGACATGATCGGGCCCCTCGACCCGCCGCACGAATTCGTCTACGTGCCCGACGTGGGGCCCGTGGTGGCACGGCTGATCGACACGCCGGCGGCCTTCGGCAAGATCTGGCACCTGGCTGGAGCCGGTGTCACGACGCAGCGTGCGCTGGTCGCGGAAATGGAACGGCAGACCGGGCGCACGCTGAAGCTGCGCGTCGCCGGCAAGACGATGCTGCGCCTGCTGGGCCTGTTCAACCCGTTCATGCGCGAGCTGGTCGAGATGCATTACCTGATGACAGACCCGCTGGTCATGGACGACTCGGCGCTGCAGCGGCTGATCGGGCCGATTCGCAAGACACCGTATGTCGAGGGTATCCGCCAGACGCTGGCCGCGGTACGGGAGACCCAGCCCACGGCTATCGCTACCGCCTGACAGGCCATCATGGCTGGCGAGAGCGCGGAGGCCGCCGCACCTGTCCGGTCGCCAATCGAAGCCCCGTCCACGATGCACACCTTGCTGTATGTGGAAGACAACCCTGCCAACCTTAAGCTCATGGAGCAACTCCTCGCCCGCCGGGCAGACGTGCATTTGTTGTCCGCGGCCACCGGGACTCTCGGAGTCGAGCTCGCGCGCACTCCCCTGCCCGATGCGATCGTGATGGATATCCATCTGCCGGACATCAATGGCATCGAAGCACTGGGACGCCTGCGCGAAGACCCGATGACAATGCATTAAGCCCATGCCGACTGTACCGTCGACTGGCTGCGTCCTTCCACCATCTGATCGTCGCTCGTGATGCCACCAATATAGGCGGATCGAACCCTTGGTGAAGCAAGCTCACGCCCGATGACGCTCGGCTTGATAAGCCTCAATCTTTGGGAGTATCGCCAGACGCCGCTCCAGACTCTCCGCTGACCAGTACCGCTCACGATCGTAGTACTCCGCAACAGATGGCACGGTATCTGGGATGATGACCCAAGGTTGCTTCGATGATGTGTAGATATGAATATCTGGGGGGAGCAAGTCTGGATTGTCTAGAGTACCAACACGCATAAAGCGCAGTATCGGCCCCGAACCTGCATAGCTGCTCCACACAGCCACATGGCACTTGGGACATCTGGCAATCTCTTGCCCCTGGCCACTTGCCGATGGGGTGTCGACAACCTCCGGCTCTCCAGACAAGAGCGAGACCCGGTCGGCTTCAATCATTGCATTGAGGGCAAATGATGCCCCGGTCTCTCTCTGGCACCAGCGGCAGTGGCAGCAGTGCACAAACAGAGGCGCTGTTTCAATGCGATATCGGACGGCTTGGCAAGCACAACCACCTTCTGCGGGGAAAATCTTGCTTTTTGTCACTTTCCTTATTCCTCTACTTGAGGTTTATATGGACATCGGGATTTGCATAATAATTGGTATTATTGACAGCCATTACCGTATCCCTGCATGTACCGTTGACCGCAAGCTGTGTAGCGGCTCGCCAGCGATTACGAGATAGCCATGTCCCGATACGTAGCCTTTCTTCGCGGCGTCAGCCCGATGAACGCCCGAATGCCCGAACTCAAGCGCTGCTTCGAGGCCGCGGGCTTCTCCGAAGTGAAAACCTTGCTCTCCAGCGGCAATGTCGTGTTCAACGCGCCATCGTCGTCACTGGCCAGCCTGGAGCGACGCGCCGAGAAGGCGATGCAGTCTGAACTGGGCCACAGCTTCGACACCTTCGTCCGGCCGGCCCGCTATCTCCAGAACCTCATCGACTCGGACCCCTTCGCCGAGTTCAGCCTTGCGCCTTCGGCCAAGCGGGTTGTCACCTTTCTCCGCCGCCCAGTGTCGCCAGACGTGAAGCTGCCCATAGAGCGCGACGGCGCAAGCATTGTCAAGGCCAATGCCACGGAAGTCTTCAGCGCCTACGTGCCCGCCCCGAAGAAAGGCCCGGTGTTCATGAGCCTGCTCGAACGCTCGTTCGGGAAGGACATCACCACTCGCACGCTCGATACGGTCATCAAGTGTGCCAGGGCATAGGCTTCATGCGTAAGGCGATCGCCCGGACACTTGCACCCAATGGCCGAAATGGGTCCGAAAGACCTCACCCATCCACGCTGCACGGGTGTTGTTTCGAGGCTACACCAGGGGCGGTTCATTCCGTACCACCAGTTCCATGAACCCTGAGCTCAGGTCGTACTCCCGGGTGAAACGATGTTCGGGAAGCAGCGCCAGCAATATCTCCGCGGTTGTACGGACCGTGCAACCGCGTGCCACATGACCACCGAACACTCGACCACGCGAGTCCGCAATCGACATGTGCAGGTGCGCTCCATCCGATGACAGGGATCCGGCCAGGGTCAGGATTTCCAGATTGTCACGCAGTTCGGTAGGGTCTTCGGCCCCGGCAAATCGCAATTGGGCAACGCTAAGGCTCCCGATGCCCTGGATGACGAAGGCCGCATGCAGCTTGAGCTGACTCAGCACGTCTTCGAGTGCGACACGCAGATCGTCGCCGGGAGAGAGGCGTAAGGGATGTGCTTGCATCGCGCGGTTCCAGGTTGGGGCTCCGTGACAGGTTAAGGCGAATTGAAACCGATCGCAATTGAGCACCAGCTTTCGCACATTGGCGTCTTGCTCTGCGCGGCACAAGGTTTCGGCAGTCTCCAGCCTCCGGCCTGGGTCGGTCGCGGAACACGTTACGTTACACGTAACACCTCCCCGCGGCTGCCAGCCGTCCGCACAGGCCGGCAGGTCTGCTTCAACCTCCCGGAAACCCGCAGCAGGCCTGCCTCCCGCGCTTGCGCGCGATGGCACGAGGCTGCCTTGCCAGAGCTGGCATTGCCCTTGCTGGTTCTGGTGCAAGGCGCAGGCCACGAAGCCAACGCCGGCAAACCGGAGGAGACAAGGATGAGCTGGACGAACCGTGGAGCGGCCGCCTGGGAGCCAGTCCTGGGGCGCAGCCGCGAGGCACATGCCGTGGTGATCGACGACATGCCGGTGTACCGGCACGGAGTCATGCACCTGCTCGGAGAAATGCCGGGCATTGGCCGGGTGGAACTCATGGAAACGGACGCCCTGGCGGCACGCAACGTGCGCCTGCCGGTTCCGGCATTGCTCGTGTTCGGCATGCCGCCGGATCTTGCCGACGGCTGGCACCTGCTGCGCCAGGCCAGCCTGGTGCTAAAGCCCAGGCGCCTGCTGCTGGTATCGGACAATATGTGGTCGCGTCTGCCGCCAGGCCTCGACAGCCGGTTTGCCCGCTCCCTGTCCCGGTCCGCTTCGCTCGCAACGATCGAACGGGACGTGCGCGCGCTGCTGGACCTTCCGCCCTGTGCGGAAGCCCCGCCAGGGCAAGACGCCGGGTCGGTAGCGTTCCAACGCCCGTTCCACGTGCTCGCGTAAGTCGTTCACGCGGCTCCGGATACCGGCAACCGCCGCACACTTATAGAGCCGTAGCTTCGAACGCGAGGCGCAAAGCGCATCAACAGCCAAGGGCCCGAGTCGCGTAAGGTGGCTTCGCCAGGATTCCGGGCGAAGCCATTCGCGCAGGCTCAGTTGTCCTCATCTGCACACCAGAGCGAGCGCATTCCCTGTCACGTCGGACGTTCATGCGATGTATCGACCAGCATTTCCAGCAAAGCGCGCTTCAGTACTTTCCCGCTTGATGTCATGGGCAAGGCATCCACTTTCATAATGCGTCCCGGACGCTTGTAGGGTGCGAGGTGGCTTCTCAAATGGAGTGCCAGAGATTGATTGTCGAGCGGCAGGTTCCCCATAGTTTCAACAAAGGCCAGAATTTCTTCATTGCCATCAGGCTGCCTGTGCCCGATAACGGCCGCATTGCGAACAGAAGGATGCCGCAGCATTACCGTCTCGATTTCCCCCGGATAGACATTGAATCCGGAACGGATAATCATTTCCTTTTGTCTGCCGACGACAAACAAGGCCCCATCCGGCGTCTGCATGCCGATGTCACCGCTGGCATACCAGCCACCTGGCCGCATGACCTCGGCCGTCGCCTGCGCATCGCGGAAGTAGCCGGGCATCAAGCCCACGCCCCGCAGCCAGATCTCACCTTGCTCCCCTTGCCCGGCATCATTTCCATCCGGACCAACCAGGCGTAATTCCGCGCCCTCAAGCAGATTGCCCGACGAACTATCGTCGCGAGGCTGTCCATACCGCACCATGGTCGCCCCGCCGGCATACTCCGACATGCCATACCCGTGATAGACGGGCTGGCCAAGCCGAGCCTCGATGACGCGCTTCAGCGTCAAGTCCAGCGGCGCGGCACCGGAGTACACGTACCGCAGGTCTGGGCAGGCGGGATGCCGGAGTCCCTGCTCGTCGAGCCACGACATCAACCGACTGAACATCGCCGGCGGCCCCTGCAGGATGGAAATGCCATGATGTGCCAGAGCATCGAACACATCCGCCGGATCGAACCGGCTGCGCATGACCAGACTGCTTCCTGCGTAGAGCGACGCCATCAGCATGGCCCCCAGCCCGAAGATATGCGTCATCGGAAGATAGGCATGGGAACGATCCGCCGGCGTCATGTGGCGACACTCCGTCGCCGCCTTCGCATAGTGAAGAAGGCCCTTGTGAGTGACCGGAACACCTTTTGGCGCGCCGGTCGTGCCGGATGTGAAGATGATTGCAGCGACCTGCTCCGCCAGTGGTGACGGCTCGGATTGCGCATCCAGGCGCACAGGGCTTCGCGACAGCCCTGGCAGAACCGACGGCTGACAGCCGTGTCTGCGCCCATGCGTTGCCGCATCGCTGGATATTCCAACGGTAAAGTATGCGACGCGTGCATCTGCCTTGCGGGCGAAAGTATCGACCTCCCCCGCAGCCATCCGCGCATTGATGCTGCAAGCCCATGCATTCACCCGGCTGCAAGCCAGGATCAGCGCCACATGCTCCGGACAATTCTCGGCCACCGCGAACACCCGGTCTCCGGGCCGGACCTCCAGCGTCCGCAGTTCGAGCTCCAGTTGATCGACCCAGGGGCCCAGGTCCGCAAACGTCAGGGCGCCGCCCAGCGTATGCAGAAAGACCCGGTCAGGCCCGGATTGCAGGCGCAGATCAAACAGCTCGTGAATGCTTGTGGCTTGCATGATTTCCACCCTATGCCTCGGCGAAACAGGAACTCGCCCGCTTCAAGTTGGCGCGGCACTCTTCGACCATGCCCTGAATCAGATCCGCGCAGCTCGGAATATCGTCAATCAGACCGACCACCAATCCCGCCGATACGGCGCCTGCGTCGACATCGCCGCTGGCCAGTGCCGCACGCCCGCGAGCGCCCGCCACCAGGTGCCGGATTTCGGAGAACTCACACCCGCCGGGTTGGCGCTCCATTGCAACCACTTCCTCCGATATGGCATTGCGCAGCACGCGTGAGGTGTTACGCATGGTCCGGAACATCAGCCGCGTGTCGCGCTCGGTAGCTTTCACCAGCGCCTGCTTGATATTTATATGCACTGGCGACTCGTGCGTCGCCAGGAAACGGGTCCCCATGTTCACCCCCTCCGCCCCGAGCGCCAGCGCGGCGGCCATGCCTCGCCCGTCGGCGATTCCCCCGGAAGCGATCACCGGAATGTCGAGCGCACGCACTGCCAGCGGAATCAGGACCAGGCCGGGTATATCGTCTTCTCCCGGGTGGCCGGCACATTCGAAGCCGTCAATACTGACAATGTCGACACCATTGCGCTGCGCCGACAGCGCATGGCGCACGGCGGTGCATTTGTGGACGATCGTGATGCCGTGCGCCTTCATCCGGTCGATGAACGCCGCGGGACTATTGCCTGCGGTCTCGACAACCTTGATCCCGGCATCGAGGATCGCCTGGAGGTAATCCGCGTAGGGCGGAGGCTCGATCGTTGGCAGGATGGTCAGGTTGACGCCAAATGGCCGGTCCGTCATGGTCCGGGTCCGCGCAATCTCCCGCGCGAGATCATCCGGGGTCGGTTGCGTCAGCGCGGTCAGGATCCCCAGGCCGCCGGCATTGGAAACGGCCGATGCCAGCTCCGCCCTGCCTACCCATTGCATGCCGCCCTGGAGAATGGGGTACTTGATGCCCAGCTTTTCCGTGACACGTGTTTTCATGGTCTCCATCCCGACTTCAGTTCGCGGCGCGCAGATTCAGGCGCCTGATCAGTTTCCGTTGACGTTCAAACTGCTCCTGGGCGTATGCCGCGTAGGCAGTGCTGTTCAGGTAGGCATTCTCCAGCTCGAGCCGCTCCAGCGCTGCCCGCCCTTCGGGCTCGTCCAGAGCCTTTTTGAAAGCATCATGCAGTCGCTGCACCGTGGCAGGATTCATGCCTTTGGGTCCGACCAGCCCGAATGGCGCCATGGAAACCATGTCGTATCCCACCTCGCGCAGCGTCGGAATGTCCGGATACCGCCTGGTGCGGTTCGCCGTCCACATCAGCAACACGCGCGCACGTCCCGATGTGGTATGCGGGGTCAGCGGGCCGCTGGCGATGCCGATGTCCACATGCCCCCCGAGAAGGGCATTCACCAGATCGGCCTCACCCTTGTAGGGAATGTGAGTCAGCTCAATGCCGGCCTTGTCCATGATTTCTTCCATGGTGAAATGCATGGTGCTGTTGAGGCCGGCCGAACCGAAGCTGATCTTCCCGGGATGCTTCCTGGCATCGGCAACCAGTTCATTCCACGTCTTCCATGGCGCATCCGCGCGCACCGCCATGCCGAACCCATAGCCAGCCAGGTGGATGATGTAAGTGAAGTCCCTGAGCGGGTCGAAGGCGGTCTTCTGCATCTGGGGGACGCGAAATGCAGCCTCCGGGATAATGCTCAGGACATAGCCATCCGGTGCCGCCTTCATCAACTGGTTAGCGCCGAGCAGGCCCGATGCACCCGGCTTGTTCTCAATGACGGCCTGTCCCAGGGTCTTGCCAAGCGAGGGCTGCATGGCGCGCAGCAGGGCGTCTGTCGCACCCCCAGCTGCATACGGCACGACAAGTGTCACCGGACGTGTCGGAAAGCCTGATGCATGCGCGCGGCTGCCGGCCGCCAGCACGGTCGCATACGCGGCAGCGGCGCCGAGAAGCTTCCTGCGTTGGATATCAATGCTCAAGGTTGTCTCCCTGATTTGAGCCGGGAAGGGCCGCAGAGGCGGCACCCAGCCCCGCGGATTGGACTATCTGTCCTTGAAATCGGCCTTGCGCTTCTCGATGAACGCTTGCATGCCCTCGTTGGCATCTGCACTCTGAAATGCCAGCGTGATCAGGTCTGCCTCGATGCGCAGCCCGTCTTCCAGGCTTGCCGACGTCCCGCGTGCAACGGACTCCAGAATCAGGCGGGACGCGGTCAGGCTGTACTGTGTAAGCGGGAGCAGGAACTCACGTCCGGCGCCAACGAGGTCGCCATGGTCGATCACGCGGCTCACGAGGCCCGCAGCCAGCGCTTCGCTGGCATCCAGGACGCCGCCCGACAGCATCAGCTCGAGCGCCCTTGCCTCGCCAATCAGGCGAGGTAGCCGCTGCGTACCGCCATAGCCGGGGATCAACCCGAGCTTTATCTCCGGCAACCCCATCTTCGCGGTCGCTGTGGCAATGCGGAAGGTACAGGCCAGCGCAATCTCCAGGCCGCCGCCGAAGGCATAGCCCTGGACAACGGCAACGGAAGGCATCTTCAGCCGCGCCAGTCGGGAGATCGTTGCCTGCCCGCGCAGCGTGTCCTGCTTCTGTGCGGCCAGCGTGCGCCCGTTCAGCTCCCTGATGTCGGCGCCGGCGCAGAACGCCTTGTTGCCGGCGCCCACCACGATAAGGCCGCGTGCGTCCGAATGCTCGATATCGTCCAGCACGCTGTCCAGTTGGGCCAGCACGGCAAAGCTGAGCGCGTTCAGCGCGTCCGGCCGGTTCAACGTCAACACTGCGAAGCCGTCTTGGTACTCTACGTTCACAAACATGGTGTTCCCGGATTGAGGTTAATCAGTGAATGCGATGCCGTGAGGCCGCTGGAAGCCAACGACCGTACGCCCTGTCGCCAGTCCTGCCAGCATCCGCCCGATGCGGTCTGGCAACTGGTCAAGCGCGACGATCTCCGCGCTCTCGCCCAGATGCGCAGGCTTCAGGTCCGTGGCAAGGCGCTGCCAGAGCGTGGCTTCCAGGTCGCCATAGAAGCTGACGTTGACGCCAATCAGCCGGATGCCGCGCAGGATGAATGGCAGCACCGACGTGACCAGCTCGTTTCCACCCGCGTTGCCTACGCTGGCAATCACCCCGCGTGGCTGTACCGTGCGCGTGAGCCAGGCGAGCTGCGTGCCGCCCACGCTATCGATCGCTCCGCTCCAGCGGGCGCGTTCCAGCGGCTTTGCGCAGTCTTCGATGCTGCCGCTGCGGATGACTTCCGCGGCTCCGAGGCGCCGCAGCATGTCGTCATGATCCACCTTGCCGGACATGGCCGACACGCGATAGCCGAGCCTGCTGAGCATATCCACGGCCATGCTCCCCACGCCGCCGGTGGCGCCATTCACAAGGACGCTGCCGGCTTCTGGTCTCATGCCGCTCTCCTGCAGCAGGTGCACCGCGAGCGCTGCGGTAAAGCCGGCCACCCCAAGCGTGGCGGCCTCCAGCAAATCCAGCCCGTCCGGAACTGGCATCACGCGTGCGGCGCGCAGCCGCACGTACTCGGAGAAGCCGCCATCTTCGTCAACGCCAAGCCCGCCGGCGTACGCCATGACGGCATCGCCTGGGCGAAAGCGGGGATCGGTGGAGTCGACCACCACGCCGGTGACATCGCTGCCGCCGACACGGGGAAAATGGCGGATCACGTTGCCATGGTCGGTGGTGGCCAGCGCATCCTTGTAGTTGAGGCCGGCGTAGGCGGAACGCAAGACGACTTCACCAGGCGTGAGCTCGTCCAGCGACACGTTGGCGATGCCGGCCCGGACGCGCTCGCCGCGACAGATCCGGAATGCCTTGAAGGACGGCGGTACCGCGGTGGCAGCGTGGTACGCGGAGTGCCCCGTTGCGCCCGCACTGGAGAACGTAATGGCTGCCATGGTCACGCTCCGATGACGTCGCGCCATTGCCCGGCCTCGGCACCGCCCAGCCAGGCCTGCAGCGCCGCCAGTGCGCCCGCCTCGCTTGGCGCCGCGGGGGGGCTCGGCAGATCAGCGCGGGTGCGCGAGAACTTCGGCGCGGGCGCCGGTTGGATGACCCCGTCGACCTCGACAAAAGTACCGCGCGCCTTGAGGTGTGGGTGCCGCGGCGCTTCGTCGAGCGTCAGCACCGGAGCGAAGCATGCATCGGTGCCCTCCAGCAGTTCGCACCACTGGTCTCTCGTCCTGGTGCGGAACCGTTCGGCGATCAGCGCCCTGGCACGCTCCCAGCCGTCGCGGTCGTCTTGCGGCGGGAACGTGTTGGGATCAAGATCAAGCCGCATCAGCAGCTCTTGGTGGAATTTGCCTTCGATGGGGGCCACAGACACCCATTTGCCATCGGCGCACGGATAGACGTCATAGAAGTAGGCGCCCGCGTCCAATACATTGGTGCCGCGTGCGCCCAGCAACCCTGCCATATGCATGCCAATGGTGGAGGCCGCCAGCGCGGCGGTGCCGTCCACGATCGCGGCGTCGACCACCTGCCCCTGCCCGGATTGCCGCGCTTCGAGAATGCCCGCCAGCATGCCGAGCGCAAGGTAGAGGCCGCCGCCGCCAAAGTCTCCCACCAGGTTCAATGGCGGCGTAGGCGGCTGGCCCTTCCGTCCAATCTTGTCGAGCACGCCGGTCAACGCGATATAGTTGAGATCATGGCCCGCAGCCTGGGCCAACGGCCCATCCTGCCCCCAGCCGGTCATGCGCCCGTACACCAGGCGTGGATTGCGCGCGAGGCACACCTCGGGCCCAAGCCCCATCCGCTCTGCCACGCCGGGACGGAAGCCTTCGATCAGGCCATCGGCTTCCTCGACCAGCCGCAGCACAAGCTCCCTGGCGTCGGCCTGTTTCAGGTCGAGCGCGATGACCTGCCGGTTGCGCAGCAGCAGGTCATACTGCAGCGGACGTTTCAAGCCGAGGCCGCTTGGCTCGCGCCGTTCGATGCGCAGCACCGTCGCGCCGAGATCCGCCAGCGCCATGGCCGCCATCGGGCCGGGGCCGATGCCGGCGAGTTCAACGATCTTGATTCCCTTCAATGGACCCATTGCGGTCTCCGGTTCGTTGGCATAACGCTCAGGCTGTGCCGTACGAGGGTTCAGTGTCAGCGGGGGCGTCCGGGCATGGCGGCTTCAGTTCGCAGGCTTCGCCCCGACGAAATACAATCCCCGGCCGCTGGCCACCATGCGTCCGGACATGTCGTACACGCGCGCCGCGGCCGTCGCCACGGTGCCGCCGATATGGACGATGCTGGCGTCTACGCGCAGATCCCCCGGCGCGGCCACGCGGTGATAGTCGACATGCAGGTCGAGCGTGGGCACCGCCCGCCCCAGGCTGGCCGCAACCGCGTAGTCGCCCGCGCCGTCAATCAGCGTTGCCAGGATGCCGCCGTGCGTGGACTGCCGCTCGGGACTCGAAACCAGTTCCTCACGCCACTTCACGGTCAGGCTGACCGAGTCGTCCCCGACCGCCTGCACTGTCATGCCGAGCCAGCGGTTCAGCGGCGACCGGTCGACGATCGCCTGCATTTCAGTCATGTTCATCGCAATCTCCGTTATGCATCGGGCCCATGCGCAAAAGTCATTCCTCCGTGTGCCGTCGTTCAGTCGACCGGTTGCTCACTCGAGCTTGACGTTGGCTTGCCTGATGAGCTTTGCCCAGCGCGCCTGTTCCGCCTTCAGGAAGCTGCCGTACTGTTCAGGCGTGGCGTACCTGACTTCCGCGCTCTGGGCGTTGAAGCCGGCTTGCAGATCTTTCTCGCCCAGTGCTTCGCGCAACGCGGCGCTCAGCTTCCGGACTATCTCGGGCGGGGTGCCCGCCGGGGCCATGATGCCGGACCAGGCACCGAGCTCGAGGCCTTTTGCCACGGTCTCGTCCAGCGTCGGCACGTCGGGCAGTGACGGCAGCCGCTTCAGGCTGCCTACCGCCAGCGGCCGCAGGCGCTTGTCGCGGACCATGGGCATGACGCCCGCCGAGGTGCCCATATAGATCTGCACCTGGCCGCCCACCAGGTCGGCCAGCGCGGGCGCTTCACCGCGATAGGGCACATGCGTGCCGTGGGCGCCGATGGCGTCCTCGAACATCAGCATCGACAGGTGCGTGATGTTGCCGTTACCGGCGGAGCCGTAATTTAGCTGACCGGGCCGGCTTTTCAGCGATGTCACCACATCGTTGACATTGCGCACCGGCGCGATCGGGTTCGAAACCAAGACAATGGGCTGGTTGGCGGCAAGCCCCACCGGCATCAGGTTCTTCTGGGGGTCATAGCCCAGCTTCGCGTATAGCGAAGGACTGAGAATGACGGAGGAGGTGTTGTAGAGCAGCGTGTAGCCGTCTGCCGGGGCCTTGGCGACCAGTTCGGCAGCGATGTTGCCGTTGGCGCCAGGCCTGTTGTCCACGATCACTGCCTTGCCCAGGTGGTCCCCCATCTTCTGGGCGATGACGCGAGCCAGCACATCCGTGCCGCCGCCCGCGGAGAAGCCCAGTACCAGGCGGATAGGCCGGTCCGGGTAGTCCGCGCGCGCCAGCGGCGAGGCAACCAGGCCCAGCGCGCTCGCGATCAGCACAAGAATTTTGCCGCCGAATGCTGTCGGCGTGCGCTTGTCGTTCGATTGCACAGCAGTCTCCTTGGTAGCGTGACCAATGGCCTCCGGTGCGGCGCAAGTCGTAAGCCGCAGCCGGTAGCCCGTAAGCCGCCCCTTTTTTGTGTAGTTGGGAGGGATTGACGGCGCTCCGTCAGCCCGCCATCGTCAGGCCGCCAGACACCGACAACACCTGCCCGGTGATGAACGCGGCATCGTCGGACGCCAGGAAGCACACCGCGCCGACGACATCATCCGGCTGCCCCAGGCGGCCGAACGGGATCGCCTTCTCCAGCGCGCCACGCAGCTTGTCGCCGCTCTCGCCGGCGCCTGCGAAGTCACGAAAGAGCGCCGTGTCCGTGGGCCCGGGGCAGACCACGTTGACATTGATCTTCTTGCGCGCCAACTCGCGCGCCAGGGTCTTGGAGAAGGCGATGACACCGCCCTTGCAGGCGGAATAGACCGACTCGCCGGACGACCCTACCCGGCCCGCATCCGAGGCAATATTGACGATCCGGCCACTGCCGCGCGCCGACATACCCTTGACCACGGCATGGTGCAAGTTCAAGGGGCCCACCAGGTTGATCGCAATGATCTTCTGCCACAGCTCCGGCGTGGTATCGACGAAGCGCGCAGCGAAGTCCCAGCCCGCGTTGTTGACCAGCACGTCGACCGGGCCGAGTTCCGCCTCCACGGCCGCCACGGCCGAGATAACGCGGGCGTTGTCGGTAATGTCGACGGCAAAGGCGCGCGCCTGCCCCCCTTGTTCGCGGATATCCCGCGCCACTTGCCCGGCAGCTTGCTCGTTCAGATCGAACACGGCGACGATGGCCTTCTCCGCGGCAAAGCGCTTGCACAGCGCCGCCCCGATGCCACCCGCACCACCCGTGACGATGACAACCTTTTCTTGTAGACCCTTCATGACTGGACTCCTTGATGCAGTGAAGTATTGAGAGGGGCCGAGGCCCACTCACACGGGAGACAAATCGCTTACCGGGCGGCGCGGCACTTGATCATGCGCAGCGGCGTATACACCAGCAACTCGGTGCCGTCCTGCTTGAGCACGCGGTTGCGCGTGCGCACCAGGCCGCGGCCCGGGCGGCTTTTTGACACGCGGGCCTCGATGACTTCGCATTCCACATGCAGCGTGTCGCCGGCGAACGCGGGATTCTTGATATCCAGCTCCATCCCCAGGAAGGCATAGCCGGTCTTCTGCATCGTGGCCTGGGCCAGCAAGCCTTCAGCGAAGCAATAGACCAGCGAGCCCGGCGCAAGGCGGCCCTTGATATCGGACTCGTGGCGCAGGAACTCCATATCGGTGAACAGCACTTCGGTCATGTGGATGACGTTGATGAAGTTGCAGATGTCGGCGTCCTGGATGGTGCGGCCGATGGTCCTGAACTTGCGGCCCACCGGAAGATCCTCGAAGCACATGCCGAGGCCGACGGTTTCAAGGGTTTCATTGCTCATGACGATTTCCTTCTTGGGTGAGAGTGACCGTGACTGGGCAGCCCGCTTACCTTGCCGGCCGGCCAAGCATGCTGTTGGAAATGATGTTGCGCTGGATCTGGTTGGTGCCCTCGATGATCTGGAGCACCTTGGCATCGCGGAAGTAGCGGTTGATGGAATACTCGGCCGACACGCCGGCGGCGCCGAACAACTGCACGGCGTCAGTTGCCACCTTCATGGCGGTGTCCGAGGCAAAGCATTTGGCCATGGCCGCCATGGGCGCCAGTTCCGCTGCACTGGCACCGGCGTCCACCATCGCCGCGGACCGGTACACCAGGTTGCGCGCGGCCTCGGTCTGCATCTGCATGTCGGCGAGCATCCAGCGGATGCCCTGGAAGTCGCTGACCTGTCGGCCAAACGCCGCGCGGTCCTTCACAAACTCGACCGCATGGTCAATGGCACCTTGAGCCAGTCCCACGCCGCGTGCGCCGATCAGCGGGCGGCTGGCGTTGAACGCTTCCATCACCGCCTTGAAGCCGCCGCCGAGCCGGTTGGCCTCCGGGATAAAGACGTCGTCGAAGAACAGCGGACACGACGGAACGCCCCGGGCGCCGATCTTGTCTTCCTTGCGGCCAACGGTGAAGCCCTTCATGCCCTTCTCGACGATGAACAGGCTGATGTTGCTCTTCGGGTCGTCGCCGTACTTGGCCGCGACCAGCACGAAGTCGGCGATGTCCGAGTTGGTGCACCAGATCTTGGCGCCGTTGAGGCGGTAGCCGCCGTCGACCTTGACCGCGTGGGTCTTGATCCCGCTGACGTCCGAGCCGCTCTGTGCCTCCGTGGTCGAGAATGCGCCGCGCAACTCGCCTGAGGCGAGGCCAGGCAGCAGCCACTGCTTCTGGGCATCGGTGCCGCCGGACAGGATGGCGCCGAACGGCACCCACTGCACCAGCAGCAGATAGGCGGTGTTGTAGCAGACGCGCGCAAACTCCTCGATGGCGATGCACGCGGACAGCAGGCTGCCTGCACCACCGTACTGTTCGGGAAACGGCAGCGTGAACAGGCCGAGTTCCTTGAGCAGCGCGAACATGTCGTGCGGGTACTCTGCGGTGCGGTCGATCTCGTCGGCGCGCTTCGCTACGCGCTCGCGCGCAACGCGGCGGATCAGATCCTGGATCTGACGATGGTCGTCATTCAGGGCGTAGGTCATCGCTATTCCTTGGCGTGGATGTGACGGAGACGGATTCGAGGTTGCAGCCGCGGGCGGAACTCAACATGGGCTGCGGGCAACGCCCTCACGGTCGGCGCTTTCGACCACGCCGGCACCACGCAACGCCGAGATCGCGGTGGCGTCCTTGCCGAGCACTGCCGACAGGATCTCGTCGGTATGCTGGCCTCGCAGCGGTGGCGCCAGGCGGTACTCGACCGGCGTGTCCGACAGCCGGATCGGATTCCTGACCATGCCGATGGTGCCGCCGCGCGCGTGCGGCATGTCTACCCGCAGCTCGCGGTGCACGACCTGAGGGTGCTCGAAAACCTGCTTGTAGTTGTTGATCGGCCCGTAAGGCACGCCCGATTCGGACAGATGCTCGAGCCAGTAGTGCGTGGTTTGTGCACGCATGGCCGGGTCGAGCTCGCGCTGCAGGGCGCGCCGGTTCACATTGCGTCCCTCCATGGTCAGGAAGCGCGGGTCCGCGGCCAGGTCATCGCGGCCGATCACGGCACAGAGGCGGCGGTACTGCCCGTCATTGCCGCAGCCGACGATGATGTGCCCGTCCGCGGTGGCAAAGGACTGGTAGGGCGTCAGGTTGGGATGCTCGTTGCCCCAGCGGCGCGGAATTTCACCCGTGGCGAAGAAGCTGGCGATCTGGTTGGCGCCGAAGTTCACCACCGTGTCGAGCAGCGAGATGTCGATGTGCTGGCCCTGGCCGGTGGCATGGCGGCTTTCGACGGCAGCCAGGATGGCGATGGCGGCGTTGAGGCCGGTCAGGACGTCGGTCACCGCGATCGACGTCTTCATCGGGCCACCGCCTGGCTTGTCGTCGGCGTCGCCGGTGATGCTCATCAGGCCACCCTCGCCCTGGAAGATGAAGTCGTAGCCGGGGCGGTCGGCATAGGGGCCGTCCTGGCCGTAACCCGTCACCGAGCAATAGATCAGGCGCGGGTTGAGCTCGCTTAGCTCGGCGTAGGAAAGCCCGTAGCGGGCGAGGTCGCCCACCTTGTAGTTCTCCACCAGGATGTCGGACTGCCCCACCAGCTCGCGCACCAGGGCCTGGCCTTGCGCGGCGGCAAGGTCGATGGCGATCGAGCGCTTGTTGCGGTTGGCGGAAGTGAAGTACGCCGAATCGCCGGTTTCCTCGCCGTCGGCATCGCGGATCCAGGGCGGGCCCCAATGGCGCGTGTCATCGCCGGCACGAGGACGCTCCACCTTGATCACGTCGGCGCCAAGATCGGCCAGCATTTGTGTGCACCACGGACCTGCCAGGACCCTGGTCAGGTCGAGTACACGAAGACGGGAAAGCGGCCCTGCCATGTCAATTCTCCGGATATGAAGCCACACCGCCCGCGCCCTGCACTGCGCAGGGCAGACTCGCCGCCTGCCGGGCTGTCCGTAACGTGCGTCCCGTTCAAATAATCGAACGGTGTTCGAATAGTACGAAACTGTGGCATCATGCGTCCAGCGTTTTTTTGCACGTTGTTCAATTATCCGAACGAGGAGGGAACCATGACTGACTACACCGATATCCGTTACGACGTGGCAAATGGCGTTGCCACGATCACCATCGATCGCCAGGACAAGTACAACGCCTTCCGTGGCAAGACCTGCGACGAACTGATCGATGCCCTGCACCGCGCCGGCTGGGACAAATCGATCGGCGTGATCGTGCTGACCGGCGCTGGCAGCAAGGCCTTCTGCACCGGCGGCGACCAGTCGGCGCACGATGGCGGCTACGATGGCCGGGGCCTGATCGGCCTGCCGGTGGAGGAGTTGCAGAGCCTGATCCGCGAGGTGCCCAAGCCGGTGATCGCGCGCGTCAATGGTTTCGCCATCGGCGGCGGCAATGTGCTGGTGACGTGCTGCGACCTCGCCATCGCCGCTGACAGCGCCATATTCGGACAGGTCGGCCCGAAGGTCGGCTCCGTCGACCCGGGCTTCGGCACGGCTTTCCTGGCCCGCGTGATCGGTGAGAAGCGCGCCCGGGAGATCTGGTTCCTGTGCCGGCGCTACAGCGCGCAGCAGGCGCTGGAGTGGGGCCTGGTCAATACAGTGGTGCCGGCCGAGCAGCTGGATGCGGAAGTGGAACGCTGGTGCCAGGAGATCCTCGCGCTGAGCCCCACCGCCATCGCCATCGCCAAGCGCTCGTTCAATGCCGATTCGGACTCGATCCGTGGCATTGGCGGGCTGGGGATGCAGGCGCTAAGCCTGTATTACGGCACCGAGGAATCGCACGAAGGGGTGCGCGCCTTCATGGAGAAGCGCAAACCCAACTTCCGTGGCCGGAAATCCGATTGACGCCCGGTGGCCCACGCCGCTCTTCGTCGGAGATGGCTGGGCCCTCTTGCCAGAAGGTCTCGTTTCGGCGTGGGTTAGAATTGTGGCGCTCGCGCACCGTGAGCGTGTAGCAATACGGAAAACAAAGCGCCACAGATGCCAAGAGTCTCCTCTAAACGCGCTGGCCTCGAAGAGGCCAGCAGCGAGCCATCCGGCCCGCGCTCCCTGACGCGTCTGCTGGGTCTGTTCGAGATCCTGTCAAAGGCGCGCAACGGCATGACGCTGGCGGAACTCAATGTCGCGCTGGAATCGCCGAAAAGCAGCCTGCTGAACCTGCTGCGTCCGCTGGTCGCCGAGGGTTACCTGGTGCACAACGAATCGAGCTATCGGCTCGGGCCCTCCATTTTCCGCCTGTCCGCAGGCGTCATGTCGGCGTGGGATTTCCCGCGCATGATCCGCCCGTTCATGGAGGAGCTGGCGGCACGCACCGAGGAGACCGTCATGCTCGGCGTGATGGTGCCGGAAGCGGAGGCCATTACGTATGTGGAGATCATCGAGAGTCCCCACCCGATCCGCTATCAGATCCCCGTTGGAACGTCGCGGCCACTCTACGCCAGTTCCGCGGGCAGACTGCTGGTTGCGTTTTCGACACCGGCATGGCGCAAGCAATATCTGGCAACTGTCGCCCTGAAAGCGAAGATGGAGATCCCCTTCACGCGTGCCTCGTTGTCCAAAGAGGTCGCCAAGATCCAGGCGGAAGGGCTTTCGTGTTCCTTCGGCAGCTACAGCAAGGGGCTTGCCTCGGTCGCCGCGCCGGTATTCGACGCAGCGGGCCGCTGCGTGGCCTCGCTGAATGTTGCCGGGCCGTCGGAGCGTTTCCAGAATGAACTCGATTTCCTGAAGGCGACCGTCAGGGAAGTGGCAACCAAGGCGTCCGGCATGATCAGCGTGATCGAGCGGCCTCTCGGCGACCAGGCCACCTGAGGCCGGCGATTGCCACGCCGTTCCGTCGGCACTCGCGACGTAGCGCTGCCCGCAGCCCCCTCAGGTCTCGAGACTGGACACGTCGCCCAGTTCAAATCCGTATCCGCAAGACTCTCCCAGCCGCAGCAGATCTGCCTGCAGCGCAGCGCGGTCTTGCTGCCGCGCCCAGAACACCGGGCCGCCTGCCCAGCGCGGGAAGCCGTAACCCTGCGCGAGTACCACATCGATATCGCTCGCGCGGCTCGCCACGCCTTCGCGCATCAATAGCGCGGCCTCATTGACCATCGCCAGCAGCGCGCGACGCTGGATCTCCTCTGCGCTCAGCGCGCGGCGCTTCAGCCCCCGCCGCGCAGACGCCCGCTCGATAATGCCCCGCACCTCCGCGTCACTGGTCTTCCCCGCCGGCTTGCCGGCCTCATGCAGGTAATAGCCCGCCCTGGTCTTGCGGCCCAGCCGTCCCCGTTCGCATAGCTGATCGAGGATGTCGACATACCTTTCGCGTGGGTCGCGCTGCGCGGCCTGCGCCTTGCGCATCCGCCAGGCGATGTCAAGGCCGGCCAGGTCCGCCACGGAGAACGGTCCCATGGCAAAGCCGAATGCCTCCAGCGCCTGATCGACCTCTTCGGGCCATGCGCCTTCCTCCAGCATGTATTCGCACTGCTTGCGGTAGGCATTGAAGACGCGGTTGCCGATGAAGCCGAAGGCGTTGCCGCACAGCACCGGCGTCTTGCGCAGCCGCCTGCCTAATGCCATGCCCGTTGCAAGGACGTCCGCCGCGGTGCGGTCCCCCCGCACCACCTCGAGAAGCTTCATCACATTGGCGGGACTGAAGAAATGCAGGCCCAGTACGTCGTGGGGCCGGCGTGTGGCGGCGCCGATGGCATCGATGTCCAGGTAGGACGTGTTCGTCGCCAGCACGGCGCCAGGCCTGGCGAACGCATCGATGGTGCGGAACACGTCCTGCTTGACAGCCAGATCTTCAAAGACGGCTTCAATAATGACATCGGCACGAGCGAGCACGTTCCAGTCCAGCGTCGCGGTCAGCCCCGCGAGCCGCGCGGCGGCATCTCGTTCCTGCACCTTGCCCTCCGCGACGCGGCCCTGGTAATGCGACCGGACGCGCTCCGCGCCACGGGCCAAAGCCTCGGCGTCCTGCTCCAGGAGCAAGACCTCCAGTCCGGCGTCAAGCGCGCTGATGGCGATGCCGCCGCCCATGGTCCCGCCACCGATGACGGCCATGGTCCGTACCGGCCTCGGCTCGACACTTACTGCGGGCGGCAGCTTGACAGCCTCCCGCTCCGCAAAGAACTGGTAGCGCAATGCGACTGCGTCGCCAGACTGCTGCAATTGATCAAAGAACGCGCGTTCGGCTGTCATGCCGGCCAGCTTGTCCGGCCCGGCGGCGTTCCGGATCGACGCGATCGCCGCCAGGACTGCGGGGCGCCGCTTTCCCGCCCGCAAGGCCGACTGCTCCGCCGCAGCTACCGCACCGTCGTCTTCCGCAGGGACCGGCTGGTCCAGCAGATCGCGCGTCTTCCCGCGCATCGCACGCGCCAGCTCGACGGCATGGTGCAGGAGATCCGCTTCCACCACCCGGTCAATCAGACCGGCCTCGCCCGCCTGTTCAGCGGTGATTCGCTCGCCTGTACAAATCATGCGCATGGCCCGTGCCAGCCCGACGCAGCGCGGCAAGCGCTGCGTCCCACCCGCGGCAGGCAGGATGCCGAGCGTCACTTCCGGCAAGCCGACCTGCGTGCCCGGCACCGCGATGCGCGCATCGCAGCCCAGCGCCAGTTCGAATCCGCCGCCGAGGGCGAAGCCATGCATGGCCGCGACCACCGGCTTGCTGCACGCACGGATGGCCTCGATCACCTGCGCCATCGATGGCCAGGTCAGCGGCTGGTTGAACTCCCGGATATCTGAGCCGGAGACGAAAGTCGATCCCGCGCCGACAATGACGCCAGCAAGCAGATCAGACCGCGCTTCCAGTATGGCGACCGCGTCCACCAGGCCCTTGCGAACCGCCCACGAGCCGGCGTTTACCGGCGGGTTGTCAATTTCTACCACCAGAACGTCGCCCCGGCACTCGGTGCGAATCGGGCTATTGATCGTTACATCCATTTGAAACCTCCTTAGAACTGGCCTGGCACATCTCGCCTCACATCGGACGATGATCAGGCTTCCATCAGCGAGCCGAAGCGTTCGAGCTGGCAGTCGCTGTCGCCGAGCAGCGGATCCAGCATGGTCAGGCGCTTGAAATAGTCACCGACTGCCAGTTCATCGGTCATGCCCATGCCGCCGTGCAGCTGCACCGCCTGCTGCCCGATAAAGCGCCCTGCCTTGGCGACCATGAACTTGGCCGCCGACAGCATGCGGCCGCGCTGTGCGGGATCGGGCTCGCTCAGGGCCTGGGCAGCCACGAAGGCCATTGATACGGCCAGTTCCTTCTGCACCAGCATGTCGGCCACGCGGTGTTGCAACGCCTGAAACGATCCCAGCGGCTTCCCGAACTGCTGGCGGGTGCGCAAGTAGTCGGCGGTAAGTTCGATCAGCCGCTCCATCGCGCCGCCCGCTTCAGCGCACAAGGCAGCGATACCATGCTCCAGCCCACTTTCCAGCGCGGCGCCACCCTCCCCCATCTGCCCGATGCAGGCCTGCGGCGGCACCATGACGTTGTTCAGCACCACGTCGCAGGCGCGCAGGCCGTCAATGGTGGGATAGCCCTCGCACCGCAGCCCCGTGGCCACGCCCGGAACCATGAACAGCGCCGGGCCCTCGCCGGCCACGCTCGCCATCACCAGCAGCGCGTCGGCCACCTCCCCGTGCCAGACCAGCGTCTTGCGGCCCGACAGGCTGTACCCTGTGCCGGTGCGGACCGCCTTGGCGCAGACTTCGCCGCGGGCATCGCGTGCGCCCTCGTCCTCCAGGTAGGCGAGCCCGACAATACGTTCACCCGCCGCCATCGCCGGCAGCCATTCCAGCCGCTGCGCCTCGCTGCCATGACGCTGCAGGACGGCGGCCGCCATCACCGCGCTGACCGTTACCGGCTCCAGGACCAGGGCCCGGCCCAGTTCGTGCTGCACCAGCAGCTGACTCGCCGCGCCCTGGCCAAAGCCGCCATACTCCGGCGCAATGGTCAGGCCCAGTACGCCCAGGTCCGCCAGTGCGCGCCATGCCTGCCGACTGAAGCTGCCGCCCCTGCGGGCGATCGAGCGGCGTTGCTCGAAGGTGTATTCGCTGTCGAGATAGCGTCGCAGGCTATCGCAGAGCATGCGCTGCTCGGCATTCGGCTTGAGATCCATGATCTATCGCCCTTAAAAGCCAAGAATCATCTTGGCGATGATGTTCTTCTGCACTTCGGTGGCCCCACCGTAGATGGAGGTCTTGCGCAGGTCGAAATAGGTAGCGGTCGCTGGCGCGGCCCAGCCGGGGGCACTGATTGCCGGTTCGTTGCCGGCCACCAGCCATTCCGGGTCGTATGGCCAGGCATTCAGCCCGGCAATCTCCATTTGCAGCATGGCCAGGTCCTGCTGGATCTCGGAGCCGCGGATCTTGAGGATGGAGGCTTGCGGACCCGGGCCACTGCCGTCATCCTGGGCGGCGACGCGCAGCAGCAGCATCTCCAACGCCATCACTTCCATCTCGATGCGCGCGATCTTGTCACGCATCCGCGGCTCCTCCAGCATGCTCCGGCCCCGGCAAGGCGTGCTGGCGGCGATTTCCTTGAGCAGCTTGAGTTCACGATGACAATGGCCGATGCCGGCGATACCGGTGCGCTCATGCCCGAGCAGGTATTTGGCGTAGGTCCAGCCCCGATTCTCTTCACCCACCAGGTTCTCAGCCGGCACCTCCACGTCTTCCAGCCAGACTTCATTGATCTCGCGTCCGCCATCCAATGTGACGATAGGGCGAACGGAGATGCCGGGAGACTTCATGTCGATCAGCAGCAGCGAGATGCCTTTCTGCGGCTTGGCCTGCGGATCGGTCCGCACCAGGCAGAACATCCAGTCCGCATGATGTCCCAGCGTGTTCCAGGTCTTTTGCCCGTTCACGACATAGCGCTCTCCATGGCGCACGGCACGCGTGCGGAGCGAGGCAAGGTCGGAGCCGGCACCGGGCTCTGAATATCCCTGACACCAGAAATCCAGCACGGGTGGAATCCGGGGCAGAAAGCGTTCCTGCATCGCGCGGCTGGAAAACTTGATCAGCACCGGCCCGATCATCGACAGGCCGAACGGCAGCAGGCGGGGAGCGCCGCCGCGAAAGCACTCGATCTCGAAGAGCATGCGCTGCAGCGGGCTCCAGCCGGTTCCACCATGCTCCACTGGCCACGCGGGCGCGCCCCAGCCCCGCTCGAACAGGATGCGGTGCCAGCGCACGTAGTCGTCACGCTCCAGCCGCTGGTGCCGCAACACCTTGTTCTTGATGTCGGCGGGCAAGGCCTCGCGGACAAAGGCGCCGACCTCCAGGCGGAACGCAAGTTCCTCCCGGCTAAAGGACAAATCCATGGGGTGCCTCCTGGTTGAAGTTACAGGGTCTCCCGGGTGCCCAGCACCACGGTCGCCTGACTGGACAATTCACCGCCATTGCCATGCGCAAGCGCCAGCCTTGCCGAGTCCACCTGACGCGCGCCGGCCCTGCCCATCAGTTGCTCGGTGGCCTCAACCATGGCGAAGAGGCCATACATGCCGGGGTGCACGCATGACAGGCCGCCGCCGTTGGTGTTCACCGGCAGCGCACCGCCGGGCGCAATACGGCCGCCCTCCACGAAGCTGGCGCCTTCCCCCTTTGCGCAAAAGCCAAGATCCTCGAGGAACAGCAAGGTGTTGATGGTGAAGGCGTCATAAAGCTGCACAACGTCGATGTCCTGCGGCCGCACGCCCGCCTGCTCGAATGCACGCCGGCCGGACAGACGCGCTGCCGTATGGGTCAGATCGGGCATGGCGGTAATGTCGCGGTGCTCGGTGGCCGCGGCGGCGCCAAGCAGGTACACCGGTGTGCGCGTGAGATCGCTGGCGCGGTCCGCACGCACCATCACCACTGCCGCCGCGCCGTCCGTCACCAGGCAACAGTCGCGCACGCCCAGCGGATCGGCAACCATGCGCGCGCCAAGGTAGTCGTCCATCGTCATCGGGTCGCGCGCGAAGGCGTCGGGGTTGAGCTGCGCCCATTGCCGCGCAGCCAGCGCGACCTCGCCGAGTTGCTCGCGCTTCAAGCCGTACGCGTGCTTGTAACGCGCCGCCGCCATCGCATACGCGCCGACGGGCCGGGGCAGCTTGTAGGGGGCCTCGAAGGCGTTCTGCCGCATCGACATGACCAGGCCGCCGGCTGCGCTGCGCTGGTTGCTGCCGTAGGCGATCAGCGCCACGTTGCACTGGCCGGTGGCCAGTGCCAGCGCCGCCCACATGGCATGGGTCATGAACGCCGAGCCGCCCGTCCGGTTGTTCTCAGTCAGCCGCGGTGAAATGCCGAGATATTCCGCCAGGCCGAGGCCGGACATGAAGTCGTCCGGCAGGGCCACGAAGAGTCCGTCGACATCGGCCGGCGTCAGCCCGACCTGATCCAGTGCCTTGAGGCTGGCGCCCACCGCCAGCTCCATGGAGCTCTGTCCTGGCGCCACCCCCATGCCATGGGTTGCCGCGGCCACGATGGCGGCTTCGCCGCGCGGGAAGCGGTCGTTCATGGCGCCACCTCCGCGACAGCATCGAACACCACCAGCGGCTTGCCTTCGGCCTGCGCGACACGCGCGCGTACCGGCATGCCGATGCGCACGGCATCCGGCTCGATGCCTTCCACCCGGCTCATCATGCGCGGCCCCTCCGCGAGCGTGATCAGGGCGACGTTGTAGCTCGGCTGCGGCGGTTTTGCGCGCACCGTGGTCGTTGCATAGACCGTGCCCTCGCCGGAAGCCGCCACCCATTCCAGGTCGCGGCTGCCGGTGCGCGGCTCGGCCACCCGGGGAAAGAATACATAGTGCCCGCTGCTGCGCGAGCGCTGCAGCATGAAACGTCCCTGCGCCAGGAAGGCGAGGTATTCCTCTACCAATCGGTTTCCACTCATGTCGATCTCACAATGGCCATTGACCCGCTGCGATTTCATGACATGTCCGGAGATCCACCAATGAAAATGATCCCGAATGCCTATAATGTGGGCAAAATTCATCGGGAGATGGAAACACGTGGCACCGTCATCATCGACGCCCGCTGGCGTCCAAAGCCTTGAGCGCGTTTTTTCCATCCTGGCGCTGCTGGCCGACCACCATGTCAACGGCATGTCGCTGCGCCAGCTCGTGGAGCTCACCGGGCTGAGCCGCGCGACAGCGCAGCGCATGATCAGCTTCCTGGTCCAACGCGATTACGCCGAACAGGATCCCAGGACGCGCAACTTCCGCCTGGGCACCGCTGCCATGTTCCTGGGGCTGCGCACCATGTCGCGCCCGCCCCTGGTTCAGGCCTACCTCCCTACCATGCTGCGCCTGGCACGGCGTAGCGGCGAGGGTGTGTTCCTGGTCATCGGCATCGGCGACTACAGCTACAACCTGCACCTGGAACAGGTCCCGCCGCAAAACCCCGATCTGACGAGCCTGGTGGGCCAGACTCGTCTCCTGGGGCTGGGCATCGGCAGCCTGTCATTGCTGTCCACCATGACCAACGCCGAGATTCGCCAGCACCATGAACGCCATGCGGCCGAATACCATAGCCATGGCCTGACCATCGCCCGCGTCCTTACCGGTGTTGAACGCAGCCGGCAACTGGGTTACACGCTTGCCGCGGGTTTCGGCGTGGCGGGCGTCGGCCACGCCTTTGCCGTCCCGTCCGGATTCGCGGCGATCAGTATGGTCTTTCCTACCCGCATGCCGCTGTCCCGCCGGCATGAGCTTGGTTCCCTGATCGTCGAAGAGGTGAATTCCCAAGCCACAAGCTGAAGCACCAAGACAATCGGCTTGCCCCGGATGGTGCCCATATTATGGGCAAAAGACGATATAGCCGTTGAAGTCGCCATCGCTTTCGCATGAAATCTCCTGGACATCAGAAGAATTCCACAGGAGACAGGCATGCCGGAACCACAGCATCGGCTTGAGGCCGTACTGAACCCGTCCTCAATCGCCATCCTCGGCGCATCAGGCAACCCTGACCGCATCGGCGGCATCGCACTCGACCATCTCGGCCGGCTCGGTTTCGCCGGTGAGGTCTTCCCGGTCAATCCCAAGTACGCAGAGCTTGGCGGGCGCCAATGCTATCCCGACGTCGAATCGTTGCCGACGGCGCCGGATGTGGCCGTGCTCGCGCTCCCGGTCGACGACGTGCTGCCCATGCTCGAACGCTGCCACGCCAGGGGCATTCCCGCCGCGGTCATCTATGCCGCCGGCTACGCGGAGGTCGGCAGCGAAGGTGCCGTGCGGCAACAGCAGCTGGTGGATTTCTCCCGGCGCACGGGCATGCGGATTGTCGGCCCCAACTGCATGGGGCTGGCCAATCTGGCAACCAGCGCGATCACGTCGTTCGTGCCCACCTTCCGGACCTTTCCGCCAGACGACCGGCCAGGCCATGTCAGCCTGGTCACGCAAAGCGGCAGCATGTGCTCCGACATCTATGTGACCGGCTGGATGATGGACATGCGCTTCCGGCACTTCATCAATACCGGCAACGAAGCCTGCCTCGATTTTTCCGATTACCTCGACTACCTGGCCGACGACGATGGCACGCAAGCCATCGCCGGCTACGTGGAGGGCCTGCGCGACGGCGAGAATTTTGTCTCGGCCGCAACGCGGCTGCGTGAGGCAGACAAGCCCCTGATCCTGCTCAAGGCCGGTGAAAGCGAACGCGGCTCGGAGGTAACCCAGTCACATACCGCCGCCCTGGCGGGAAACCGGGCCGTCTATCGCGCGGCATTCGCCCAGTTGGGCGTGATGCAAGCCCGGCATACGGTGCATCTTGCGGACCTGGCCTACCTGTCCCGTTTCCAGCGCGGCAAGCGCGTAGGATCGCGCGTCGTGGTGGCGTCGATCTCGGGCGCCATGGGCGCCGTGACCGCCGACTTGCTGAGCGCGCAGGACCTGCAGCTCCCGATGCTGTCGCAGGCATGCCAGCAAAAGCTGCTGGACAGCGTGCCCGGTATCGCGATGGTCTGCAACCCCGTCGACATGACTGGCCAGCTGTTCAGCCGCAGCCGCCTGGCCACCGAAGTGCTGCAGACGATCATGGCCGACGATGCCGCCGACATCCTGCTTGTGTTCGCCACGGGCTCCCTCTACGAACGGATCGCCCCCGAGCTGATCGAGGTGGCGGCACGTACTGACTGCCTGGTCGCCGTCATCGCCACCTCCGGGAGCGCCGATACCAGACGGCAACTCGAGGCAGCGGGCATTCCCGTATTTCCGGATGCCGCGCGCGCGACCGAGGCGCTCGGCACCGCTGTGCGCTGGGCAGAAGGTTCGGCGCGGACCACGCACTGGAGCGCGCTGCGCAAGGCGGCCGCGGCCGCCAACACCCCTGTCTCCCCGCCACCGGCGCGCGCCGACGAATATCAGGTCAAGCAGTGGCTTGCGCAGTTCGGGGTACCTGCCGGCCACGCCGAGGTGGTGCGCGACGCGGCCCAGGCCAACGCCGCCGCCCTGCGCCTGGGCGGACCGCTGGCCATGAAGATCCTGAGCCCGGACATCGCGCACAAGACCGAGGCAGGTGGCGTGCGCCTGAACCTCGGTTGCGATGAGGTGGCGCAGGCAGCCCGGCAGATGCTCGACACCGTATCAGCCGCCGCGCCGGACGCAGAGTTGCGGGGCCTCTTGCTGCAGCCGATGGAGCAAGGCGTGTGCGAGCTCATCATCGGCGTAACCCGGGATCCCGTGTTCGGCCTCACCATGACAGTCGGCCTCGGCGGCATCATGACGGAGCTGTTCCAGGATGTCTCGCACCGGCTGCTTCCCGTGGACGCGGGCATGGCGCACGAGATGCTGCAGGAGCTGCGCGCCTATCGCCTGATGCAGGGCTTCCGGGGCAAGCCGCCGGCCGACATCGACGCCGCGGCGCAGGCCATCGTTGCGGTCTCGACGGCGGCCATGGCTGCCGGCAGCGCGCTTGCCGAACTGGAAATCAACCCTCTGCTGGTCAGGCCACAGGGCCAGGGCGCCGTTGCCCTCGATGCCCTCCTGACCTTCAACGAAGCCGCCGCATCATGACTCCAATCGAATCACGTATTGACACAAGCCACCCGACGTTCGCAGAGCAGCGGCGGAGCATGCTGGCGCTGTCCGAGCGCCTGCGCGAGCTTGAGCAACGCTCGCGCGACACCTCGTACAAGGCCAAGGCCGTCTTCGACAAGCGCGGCGCCCTGCTGCCCCGCGAGCGGGTAGCCCGCCTGCTCGATCCCGGCGCACCGTTCCTGGAAATCGGCAATATGGCCGGCTACTGCACCGAAGATGCCGACCCTGATACCTCGGTACCCGGTGGCGGCCAGATCGTCGGCATCGGCTTCGTATCCGGGGTACGCTGCATGGTGGTGGCGTCGGATTCGGCCATCAATGCCGGCGCTTTCGTGGACGCTGGCAGCAGGAAGGTGCTGCGCGCCCAGGAGATCGCGCTGCAGAACCGGCTGCCGTTCATCCATCTGGTCGAGTCCGCCGGGGCCAACCTGCGCGCTTATCGCGTGGAGCGCTTCATCCGCGGTGGCGGGCTGTTCTACAACCTGGCCCGGCTGTCGGCGGCCGGGCTGCCGGTGATCACGGTAGTCCATGGTTCGTCGACGGCCGGCGGCGCTTACATGCCCGGCTTGTCGGACTACGTGGTCATGGTGCGCCAGCGCGCGCGCGCCTTCCTTGCCGGCCCGCCGCTGCTGAAGGCCGCAACGGGCGAGATCGCCACCGACGAGGAGCTGGGCGGCGCGAATATGCACGCCCAGGTCAGCGGCCTCGCCGAGTATGTCGGCGAGGATGACGCGCATGCGATCGCCATTGCCCGCGATATCGTGGCGGCACTGGACTGGCCGGACCTTGCCTCGCCGTTGCCTGGCAAGCCGCCTGCGCTGGACCCGGACGAGCTCGCGGGCGTCATGCCGCTGGACGTCAAGAAGCCGGTCGACATGCGCGAAATCATCGCCCGCATCGTCGACGAATCGGCCTGGCTCGCCTTCAAGCCCGACTACGGCGTTTCCACGCTGTGCGGCCATGCCCGGATCCAGGGCCAGGCGGTGGGCATCATTTCCAACAACGGGCCGATCGATCCGGCGGGCGCAACCAAGGCGGCCCAGTTTATCCAGCTCTGCAACCAGTCGGCGACGCCGATCGTATTCATGCAGAACACCACCGGCTTCATTGTCGGACGGATGTCCGAAGAGGCCGGAATGATCAAGCATGGATCGAAGATGATCCAGGCGCTATCCAACTCTCGTGTCCCGCATATCACGCTGTATTGCGGCGCTTCATTCGGAGCAGGCAATTACGGCATGTGCGGACAGTCGTTCCGGCCGCACTTCAGCTTCTCCTGGCCCAACGCCAAGACCGCCGTCATGGGCGGCGAGCAGGCTGCCATGACGATGGAAATCGTCGCGCGCCAGCAGGCTGAACGCAAAGGCCGCCCGGTCGACGAGGAAGCGCTGGCCAGGCAGAAGCACGAAATCATTGCCACCTTCGAGCGGCAGGCCAGCGCATTCATTACCAGCGGACTGATGCTGGACGATGGAATGATCGACCCGCGCGACACCCGCGCCGTACTGGCATTCGTGCTGGCCACCGCGCGCGAAGGCATGCGCCGCGACACCCACCCCGTGCAGTTCGGTGTTGCCCGCTTCTGATTCCCTGATTCCCCGATCAATTCCGGACAAGTCAAATGTACAAAGAAGACCACCACAGCATCATGCAGAGCATCCGCCGCTTCCTGGCCAGCGAAGTGGATCCCTTTGTCGACGAATGGGAAGCCGCCGAGATCTTCCCGGCCCATGCGCTGTTCAAGAAGATGGGTGACCTTGGCTTCCTCGGCATCAACAAGCCGACTGAGTACGGCGGCATGGGCCTCGATTTCTCCTACGCCGTCGCCGCTGGAGAAGCCATGGGCTATGTGCGCGCCCAGGGGGTCAGCATGGGTGTCGGCGTGCAAACCGACATGGCAACGCCTGCCCTGGCCGCCTTTGGTTCCGAAGAACTCAAGCGCGAATTCCTGGTTCCCGCGATTGCGGGGGACGTGGTGGTCTCCATCGGCGTCTCGGAACAGGGTGCCGGTTCCGACGTAGCGTCCCTCAAGACCCGTGCAAGGCGTGATGGCGACGACTACGTGATCTCGGGCTCCAAGATGTGGATCACCAACGGTACCCAGGCAGACTGGATCTGCCTGCTGTGCAACACCTCGGACGGCCCTTCCCACAAGAACAAGTCCCTGATCATCGTGCCGCTCAAGGAAGGCGGCAAGCGGGCCAGGGGCATCGAAGTCCAGAAGATCAAGAAGTTCGGCATGTGGTGCTCCGACACCGCGCAGATCTTCTTCGACGAGGTGCGGGTCCCGGTACGCCACCGCATCGGCGAAGAGGGCATGGGCTTCATCTACCAGATGAAGCAGTTCCAGGAAGAACGCCTCGGCGCCGCCGCGCGCCGCCTGGCCGCGATCCAGCTCATCGACGAGACCGCGAACTACCTGCGCCAGCGCACGGCGTTCGGCAAGCCGCTGCTGGATAACCAGTTCATCCAGTTCAAGCTGGCCGAGCTCAAGACCGAACTGGAAGCGCTGCGCGGCCTGGTCTATATGGCCACGCAGACCTACATCAATGGTGGCGATGTGGTCGAGCTTGCTTCCATGGCCAAGCTCAAGGCGGGCCGCCTGTCCCGCGAGATCGCCGAATGGTGCATGCAGTTCCAGGGCGGCATGGGGTACACCTGGGACAACCCGGTCTCGCGCGCCTACCGCGACTTCCGGCTCGGCTCGATCGGCGGCGGGGCCGACGAAGTCATGATGCAGGTGATCGCCAAGCAAATGGGCCTCATGGGTTCGCGCTGAGAACGGATGCTGACGACCATGGAAACCCTGAGCCAGTTCCGTTACCTCGTCGTGCGCCGTCTGCACGGCGTGCTTTTTATCACCCTCAACCAACCGGAAAGCCGCAATGCGCTGAGCCCTGAACTGCTGGCCGAGATCACGCAGGTCCTGGATATGGCTGAACAAGACAGCCATGCGCGCGCGCTGGTGCTGCGCGGAGCGGGCGCGATGTTCTGCGCGGGCGGCAATATCGGTGGCTTCCGCGAGAGCCTGGCGGCGGCGGCAGGCTCCGAGGATCCCATTGCCACCCGCAACCGTCAGTTCGGCCACCTCATGAAGCGTCTCGCCTCGCTGCCGGTGCCGGTGCTTGCGGTGGTGGAAGGCGCTGCCATGGGCGGCGGTGTCGGGCTGGTCTGCGCAGCGGACTTGGTACTCGCCACGCACGCCGCGCGGTTCGCGTTGTCGGAAACGACCCTTGGCGTCATTGCCGCGCAGATCGCCCCCTTCGTCGTGGCGCGGATCGGTGCGGCCGCGACGCGGCGCCTGGGCCTGAGCGGCGAACGCATCAGCGGCACCGCGGCGGTGGCCATTGGCCTGGCCGACGCGCTGGCGGGGGACAGTGAAGGACTCGACGCGCTCGAAGCAGAATGGCTGACCCGTATCGGACGCTGTGCCCCAGGCGCCAACCGCGCCTTCAAGTCGCTCGTCGCGCGCTGCACGAGCGAGCCCGCGGCGCCCCTGTTGGACGATGCCGCGAGGCTGTTTGCCCAATGCCTGCGCCACGAAGGCGCGGAAGGCACGTCGGCGTTCCGGGAACGCCGCGACGCACACTGGTGCGTCCGGTTCGATGCCGACATGGTCCGCGGCGCCCACGCTGTCCCCGCGGCATCGTCACCAGCCGCTGACCCTGCCAAAGACAGCGCATCGCAAGCCGCGCCACGCAGCGACGCATCCGATCGAGTGCGCACCCTGGAGGTAGACCGATGAGTGCCCAAGCCAGACCTTTCCATACCTTGCTGGTCGCGAACCGCGGTGAAATCGCGATTCGTGTCATGCGCACGGCGCGCCGCCTCGGCCTGCGCACCGTGGCCATCTATTCGGACGCCGATCGCGCCAGCCCCCATGTCTTCGAAGCCGACACGGCTGTCTGTGTTGGTCCCGCCGCCCCCAGGGAGTCCTATCTCAACATCGAGGCCATCCTTCAGGCCGCGCAGTCCGCCGGGGCAGACGCGGTGCACCCGGGCTACGGCTTCCTTGCCGAGAATGAGCACTTCGCGGATGCGGTCACCCGTGCGGGACTGGTGTTTGTCGGTCCCTCCGCAGAAGCCATTCGCGCGATGGGGAACAAGGCGGAAGCCAAGCGCCTGATGCTGGCCGCGGGCATGCCCTGCGTCCCTGGCTATCAGGGCGAGGACCAGAGCGATGCCACCCTCCTGGCGGCCGCCGGCGAGATCGGGTTTCCCATCATGGTCAAGGCCACGGCCGGCGGCGGCGGGCGCGGCATGCGGCTGGTGCACGCCGCCGCGGACCTGCCTGCCGCCCTGGCCAGCGCACGCTCCGAGGCCCTCACCGCGTTTGGCTCCGGTGAGCTGATCCTGGAGCGCGCGGTACTGGAACCCCGCCACATCGAGATCCAGGTTCTCGCCGACCATCGCGGTCACGCCATCCACCTGGGCGAACGCGATTGTTCCGTGCAGCGCCGGCACCAGAAGCTGATCGAAGAGGCGCCTTCCCCCGCGGTCAGCCCGGAGCTGCGCGAAAGCATGGGCGCCGCGGCAGTCAGGGCCGCCCGCAAGATCGGCTACGTGGGCGCCGGCACCATGGAGTTCCTGCTGGACCGTTCGGGCAATTTCTATTTCATGGAGATGAACACCCGGCTCCAGGTCGAGCATGCGGTGACCGAAGCCATCACCGGCCTGGACCTGGTGGAATGGCAGCTGCGTGTCGCCAGCGGCGAGCCGCTGCCCTTCAGCCAATCCTCCATCGCGCTTGACGGCCATGCGATCGAAGTGCGCCTGACTGCCGAGGACGTGGCCGCAGGCTTCCTGCCACAGGGCGGAGCGGTGCTGCGCTGGCGGCCCCCAGGCGACAGGCATGACGTGCGCGTCGATCACGGACTCCGCGAAGGCGGTATGGTACCGCCTCACTATGACTCGATGGTGGCCAAGCTTGTGGCGCACGGCCGCACGCGCGAGGAAGCGCGCCGAAAGCTGCTCAGCGCCGTACAAGACTGCGTGCTGCTGGGTGTCGAAAGCAACCAGCGCTTCCTGGCCGATTGCCTGGCTCATCCCGTGTTTGCCCGTGGCGAGGTTCACACCGGCTTCATTGCCCAGCATATGGGCGAGGCACTGGCGCCGCGGTGCCCCGATGTCGAGACGATTGCCATCGCGGCACTATGCGCGGCCGGACTGCCCGAACGCGAGCCGCTTCGCCTGAGCCGCACGGTGTCGACAGTAGACCTGGAGCTTGGCAAGCATCGCTGGCGCGTCGAACTGGAACCCGCCGGCGACGGTACCGGAGCCACGGTATGGCACGAGGCGCAGCCCCATGCCATGCGCCTCGCCATCGTGCGGCCGCCGGCCGACGGCGTGTTCTGGATCGAGTGCGGCACACAGGTGCACAAGGTGGTCCTGGCCCGGGACGCCGACGGCATCCACCTCTTCGTGCGGGGACGCGCCTGGCGCTTCCGTCCGGCCGACCCGCGCCGGGCACGCGTCAAGGAGGCGGGCAGCGGCGCCGTGACCGCGCCCCTGACAGGCCGCATTGCGGCCATCCACGTCGGTGTCGGCGATGTGGTAGCAGCCGGGCAAGCGCTGGTGGTCATGGAGGCCATGAAGATGGAGCACACGCTGACCGCGCCGTTCGCGGGCCAGGTCACGGAACTGGCGGGACAGGTGGGCGCCCTGGCGCGGGCCGGCGGGAAGCTGGTCCATGTACAGGCTGTCACCGAGGAGGAGCCGGCATGAAGGCCTCACGCAGCGTACGGATAGGCGGAGCGTCCGGTTTCTGGGGCGATTCGGCTACGGCAACCCCGCAGTTGCTCGCGGTGCCGGGTCTGCAATACCTGGTCTACGACTATCTGGCCGAAACCACGATGTCCATCATGTCGCGCGCCCGGGCCAGGGATCCGGCGCTCGGGTATGCCACCGACTTCGTGCACGCGGCCATGGCGCCGCACCTGTCAGAGATCCTCCGGCGCGGCATCAAGGTAGTGGCGAACGCAGGCGGACTCAATCCCCAGGCGTGCCGTGACGCCCTGCTCGGCGTGGCGGAGCGCCAGGGCCTGCGCCCGAAGATCGCCGTGGTGGCAGGCGATGACATCATGGCCGCGATGCCCGCGTGGCAGGCGCAAGGCCTCAAGGACATGTATTCGGGGGAAGCGCCGCCGCAGCAGTTGATGTCCGCCAATGCCTATGTGGGCGCCCAGGGCATCGCCCGGGCCCTTTCCTGGGGAGCGGACATAGTCATTACCGGCCGTTGTGTCGACAGCGCCGTTGTCGTCGGGCCTCTGGTCCACGAGTTCGGGTGGTCCTGGAGCGACTGGGACCGGCTGGCAAGCGCCACCCTCGCGGGTCATGTGATCGAATGCGGCGCGCAGGCGACCGGCGGGCTGTTCACTGACTGGGAACTGGTGCACGACTGGGACCGCATGGGTTACCCGGTGATCGACTGCGCCGATGACGGCAGCTTCATCCTGTCCAAGCCAGAAGGTACCGGAGGCTTGATCCACCCGGCCGCCGTCGCCGAACAGATCCTGTATGAGATCGGCGATCCCGGCGCATACCTGATGCCGGATGTCACCTGTGACTTCCGGCAGGTCCGCACCGAGGCGCTGGACGCTGGCCAGGTGCGGGTAAGCGGCGCACGCGGGCGCGCCCCCGGCACGCATTACAAGGCCAATGGCACCTGGCTCGATGGCCACCAGATTGCCCTCGCGCTGGCGATTCGCGGCATCGACGCCCCGGCGAAGGCGCAACGGACGGCTGCGGCCTTGCTCGCGCGCACCCGCCGCATGATGGCTGAAAAGGGCTACCAGGACTATAGCGAGACCAGCGTGGAGCTGATCGGCTGCGAGGCGCTCTATGGCGCAATCGCTCGCCCGCTGCCAACGCGCGAGGTCCTGCTGCGCCTGGCGGCACGCCATCCGGAGCCAAAGGCGTTGTTGTACCTTCAACGCGAATGCGCATCATGCGGGACCTCGATGGCGGCTGGCACGCGCGCCACATTGTTCGGCCGGGCCGACGTCCAGCAGGTGGTAAAGGTCTTTTCCTTCCTCGTCCCGAAAGAGGAAGTACCCCTGACGGTCTGCATGGATGGACGTGAAGAGTGCATTGCCGTGGCAGCGCTGTCCGGCGAACACGCTTTCGCCCCCGTCTTGCCTTGCGCCGAGCCCTGGCGAAGTCCGTCGGGGCCGCAAGCCAGGGTGCCATTGATCGCATTGGCGTGGGCGCGCAGTGGTGACAAGGGCGATGACGAGAACATCGGCGTCATTGCGCGCGAACCCCGCTTCTTGCCGTTGCTCCGGGACCAGCTGACTCCTCAGGCTGTCAGGCAGTGGTTTTCGCACCTCGTCCAGGGGGATGTGAAGCGCTATGACGTACCTGGCCTCCATGCCTTGAATTTCGTACTCCATCAGGCTCTGGGCGGCGGCGGCTCTTCCAGCCTGCGATCGGACCCGCTCGGCAAGAGCTTTGCCCAGATGCTGCTTGATTTCCCGCTTACGGTGCCTTCGGATTGGGCGACCTAACGGTCGCGGTAGCCAGAACCTCGAACAACAACTACGGAGACAGCAATGCCACATCATTCAAGACGACGCGTTGTAATAGGTGCCATGATAGCCAGCGCCTTCGGGCTGGCCACGGGCGCTGCGCTTGCCGAGACCACACCGTTTCCACAGAAGCCCGTCAGGATCGTCCTGCCCTTTGCGCCCGGGGGGTCCTCAGATGTCATGGCTCGCCTGATCGCGGAACAGCTGAGCAAGATCTGGCAGCAGCCGGTGATTGTTGAGAACAAGACTGGGGCCTCCGGGATCGTAGCCGCCGAAGCCGTAGCCAAATCGGCCCCCGATGGTTATATCGCCTTGCTTACTGTCACTGCATTGGTGCAGGCACCCGCACTCTACAAGAAGGTCTCATTCGATCCGCTGAAGGACTTCGCCCCGGTCTCGCAGGTGGCGACCATGCCCCTGGCCTTTGCACTGAACCCGTCGATCCCTGCCAGGAGCCTGGCCGAGTTCATCGCCCTCGCGCGGGCCCGGCCCGGCCATTACAGCTATGGCTCCTTTGGCACCGGCTCCGCCGGACACTTGTACATGGAGCTCCTTAAGGACGCCGCAAAGATCGACATCCTTCACGTACCGTATAAGGGCGAGCGACCGGCCCTGACCGACCTGTTGGGCGGTCAGCTCTCGGCGATCATCCTTTCCGTGCCGGGCGCCAAACCGTATGCGGCCGATGGCAAGTTGAACCCGGTCGCGGTAACCGGCGCGACGAGAGCGCAGCAATTGCCCAACACGCCGACTTTCGTCGAAGCCGGCTATCGCGACATCGGCCTGGAAAGCATCGGCTGGTACGGCCTGCTCTTGCCGGCAAGGACGCCAAAAGAGATTACGCAGAAATTCTCTCGCGATCTCAATGCCGTGTTGGGTATGCCGGAAATCAAGCGGCGTATGACGGAATATGGCATCACCCTTACCGGCACCACTCCGGAGGCGTTTGACAAGATCATGAGGGAGGATTCTGCCCGGTGGACCAAGGTCATCCGGGAGAAGAACATCCAACCGGATTGATTCCGATGCGTTGGCGAGGGTGAAGCGGGATGTGAACGGAAGTACCGGATCGGGAACAGTTGCCCGGTGATGCAGTCAACCTCCGGAAGTACAGATGTCACATGCCGATTGCCTCACATAAGGGGCGATGCCAATGGATAACGCTCGAGCGCAGCCCTGCCTGTTTGGCCACTATTACAACGGCAGGCAAGAAATCCATTCTCAGGATGACGTTCCGGCATCACTGCGATCGGCAGCGCTACGCATCTGTCGAGTCCGGGGACGCCTCATCTCGCTCTCCAACGTACTATCCATTCCTTGGATCACGTTCGAGAGCCGTCGGTTCTCTCTGGAACGGGAATTGCTGAATGTCCCTGATGCCTCCCACCACGGCACACAGCCATGCAGTCGTTTCACCCGCTCTCGCCTCGTGCCGCCTTTGCCTTGGTGCGCGCCAGCGTTAGTTCGTGGCTGGATGACTATGCCCCAAGCATGGGGGCTGCGCTGGCTTACTACACAGTGTTTTCCATTGCGCCGCTCTTGCTGATCGTCATCACCGTGGCGGGCGTGGTGTTTGGGGCCGACGCCGCGCGCGGCGAGGTAGTAAGCCAACTGCAGGGACTGCTTGGCGACGAAGGGGCCAAGGCAGTTGAAGATATGCTGCTGGCGGTCAGTGAACCGGCCGCCAGTACGCTGACTGCCGTGCTTGGTGTGCTGACATTGCTGGTGGGCGCGACTACCGTCTTCGCGGAATTGCAGTCCGACCTGGACCGGATCTGGCGCGTCCCGGAGCGCCAAAAGATTTCGGGTCTGATCTCGCTTATCCGCGTTCGAATCCTCTCGTTCGGCATGATTCTTGGGATCGGCTTTCTGGTGGTCGTGTCCCTTCTGCTTAGTGCCGGCATTTCGGCAATGGGCCGCGTGTGGGGACCGCCTCTTGGCATAGGCGAGGTTATCGGACACGTACTTGACACCGTTGTGAGCCTGGTATTGATGACGGTGGTGTTCGCCATGATTTACAAAATCATGCCTCGGGCAAAGGTCCACTGGCTCGACGTCTGGCTGGGCGCCGCGGTTACCGCGCTGCTCTTCACTCTCGGGAAGTTCCTGATTGGCTTGTATATTGGTAAGAGCGGCATTGCCAACGGATATGGCGCCGCAGGTTCTCTCGTGGTCCTCCTGTTATGGGTGTACTACGCCGCCCAGATCTTCTTGCTAGGGGCCGAGCTTACGTGGCATTACGCGCAGGCGTTCGGGTCGCGGCGGGATGGCGCAGGGAGTCCCGCTCATGCACCTTCCACACGCAGCGACGAGAAAAGGAGTAGCGCGCATTCCAGCCCCGGCTTGATGGACGGCGCAAACGCGCCTTCGTCCCGAGAAGGAAAGGAGGGGATGGTGACCCCTATCGTTCATATTTATGTTGAAGAAATTATTAGTTTGGCTGCCGCCGCTGGAATTGATGGTCACACAACCGCGGCCGACATTGCAGATGTCGCGGAAAAAGCCTTCGTACATTTCAGGACCACTGCGGGGCAGGACAAACAGGTGCTTCGGGCCTTGTTGAACGAGTTCTCGCTTGCGTTAACCATGGCCGGCCAGTCCGACCAACATCTGACGGCAATGCGGGAGCTCATCCGATACGGAGTGCATTACGTGGACACCTACCGGAAAGCCCTGAATTAGGGGCCCAGCAGTTCCCCACATCTGCCGAGCTGCGCCAGAGCGTGGATTTTTTTGCGCTGGACCCGCAGTGACCTTGCTCCGGGGGGACGCCGGTATGCTGACGCGACGCATACCCAGGTTTCTGCTGCAGGAATCAGCCTTCGGCGTCGCTCCCCAACATCCCCTATGCGGCCACACATTTTCGTGCACGGCAACTGATGTGGCAGGCCGGCGTGTCCAGAGGCCCTACGGCCCAATGAGGTTCGGCGGCAGCTTGCCCCCGTTCGCAGCCAGCTCCGCCATGACCTTCTTGTGCAACCAGATGTTCAGCGCGGCGGAGTCGTTCATGTCCCCCGTATAGTTCAGCTCCTTTGCAAGTTCCTTGCGATGTTCCAGGCTGCTGTCGATGCCGAGTGCCTTCATGGTGTCGACGATCGAAGTGCGCCAGTTCAGTTGTTGGCCCGATTCGCTAACGGCCTTATCCATGACGGCCTCGACGTCGACCGTGGACAGCGGCTTCGCAGTGGTGGCTGGAGTGGCTGGGGTGGCGCCGGCGGGCGTAGTTGCACCTTGGTCAGGCGGTGTGGGGCTCGCCTCCTGGGTAGGCGGGGAACGATGTAAGAGCTTGTTCAGTATGTCTTTGAGGATGCTCATGACGGCCCTCCTGTGCAAAGGTCATTGTGACACCCGTGGCAAGCTGCGGAACGAGCAACATCCCGCAAGTTCTGTTCCCATCTGAACAGCCGGCTCCGAAGGCACCTCGCGGCACGGAGCCGGGGGACGGCGGAGCCCAAGTATCAGACGCTCGTGCGCGGGAAAGGCCCAGTGAATCGTGCGAGGTGTGTCTCACCCGCAAAATTGCGGCCGGCAGCCTGCTCACCTGTCCACCGCCTCTCCAAGGTGCAGACTTGCTGCAGGCAGGTTACGGGAAGTCTTTCCGCGCTGGCGGCATGTCGCCTGGGCTGCGTCGCCCCCTGCGCTTTAGTCGCGCCGCCTGCGCGCATCAAAGCGGCGGCGAAATCCAGTACGGATCGCGGCCGTAGTACTCGTGCAGCGACTTGCCCCACCCCGGATCGGCCATACTCGGCCAGCTGTCCTTGTTAAAGCCGGGGGCGGATTTGATACGGTCAGCTGTCACTGCGATCCGGAAGCACTTCTCGTCGGTGTCCATGACCAGGGCATTCCATGGAATGGCGTGTAGCGTATCGCCGATGCCGAGGAAGCCGCCGGTGGTCAGCACCGCATAGGCGATGCGTCCGTGCGGCACGTCCAGCATGATTTCTGAAATCTTGCCAACGTGTTCGCCATCGGATGAGTATGCTTTGGTGCCGTCCAGGCTGGATGCCGCCATGACTTCGGGGCCCGGGCCTTCGCCCACGCCTGATCCAACAATGGCCGCACCTTCACTGGTAGGAGGTTGGTTTTGCATGCTGTGCTCCTTGCTTCAAGAGGATGGGATGGGATAGCGCAATGACCATGCCTGCGCCAGTTTGCGGCGCCATACGCTGGCTCCGATGTTGCCAGGCGCCGCCGTGGTAATTTTTTCTTGCAAGCTTGCAAGAAGAAACGCGTCAGCGCAGCAGCATGGCCAGCTTGCGGATGGCGACTCGACGCGAATCGGCCCGGATCATGCTGCGGCCGAAATCCGGGCCGGTACGCACTTTTCCTGCGCGCATTGGCGACGGCGGCTATCTCCGCGCCGGACAGTATGGTGTGATGCAGGCGGCCCAGCGATGCGCTTCACGAGGACCGGTGTGCCAATACGCGTATACGAGAACGTTCAATAAATGCCAATACAAATCCGGATGGCGAAGCCAAGCCAGGCTCAGATCTGGAGCCCGCGCGGGCGAGAGGTTCAGCGCGGGCCTGCATCCAGATCCCGGCATGGCCTTTGCGTCCAGTTCGCCGGACGGGCGAGCAATACCAGGCGGTAACCGCGCAGGTATTCTCAGGACGGGAGATCTTGAAAATGAAAATCGCGCAAATCGCGCCGCTTCAGGAGTGCTGCCCACCCAGGCAGTACGGGGGGACCGAGCGCGTCGTCGCCTATCTCACCGATGAACTTGTCCGGCAGGGTCATGAGGTGACGCTATTTGCCAGCGGTGATTCATCGACGGCCGCCCGGCTCGTCAGCTGTGTCGACCGGGCCCTGCGGACCGATCCAGCCATTAGAGACCCGCTGCCCTACCATGTGATGATGCTGGATCAGGTGCGCCGGCGGGCGGACGATTTCGACGTGCTGCACTTTCATATGGACCTGCTGCATTTTCCGCTCATCCGAAGCTTCGCCCACCGCACCTTGACCACGCTGCACGGCCGGCTGGACCTGCCTGACCTGAAGCCGTTCTATACAACGTTCGCTGACGTGCCGGTCGTGTCGATCTCGCTCGAGCAACGCCGCCCCATGCCGCCGGTCCACTGGCTTGGCAATGTCTACCATGGGTTGCCGGAAGGCCTGCTTCCGTTCAGTCCGGTGCCAAAAGGCGGTTATCTGGCTTTCCTCGGCCGCATCTCGCCTGAGAAGCGCCCCGACCGCGCCATCGAGATTGCCGTGCGCGCGGGCATGGCACTGAAGATTGCCGCCAAGGTGGACCGCGTCGACCAGGCATACTGGGACACAACCATCGCACCCATGATCGAACGCCATCCTAACGTCGACTACATCGGCGAGATTGGCGAGCGCGAGAAGATGCGCTTCCTTGGCAACGCGCGCGCCCTGCTGTTCCCGATCGACTGGCCGGAGCCATTCGGACTTGCCATGATCGAATCCATGGCATGCGGCACGCCTGTCATTGCCTTCCGGTGCGGTTCGGTGCCAGAAGTCGTGGATGACGGCGTCACCGGCTTCATCGTCGATACGGTGGAGGAAGCGGTGGCCGCGGTCCGGCGCATCGGCGCGATCGACCGCGCCGGCGTGCGCCGTACCTTCAGCCAGCGTTTCAGCGCCGAGCGCATGGCCTACGATTACCTTGCGCTCTACCGGCGCAGATGCGAGCCGGAGCCTGCCACTCACCTGGCGCTCCCGGATCAGTCGGCAAATACGGGGCCGGACTTGCACGTCGCGGCCTGATGCTGAAAGGAGGGACGATGCTGGATACTCCGGAAAACGGGGGTGGCCAGACGCCGGATGCAGCGCCGGGCGCACCCATCATCGTTGCCGCCTCGCGCTCGCTGCGCGAAAGCCGTCCCCGTACGCTCAAGCACGGCGATATCTTTGCGGTGTTCGACCAGCGCGGCGACGCGATCTCTGGCCCAGGTGGTTCGGATGGCCTGTACTACTGCGATACCCGCCACCTGTCGCAATTCCACCTGACCTTCGGAGGCTGGTGTCCGATCCTGCTCAGTTCCGTGATGCGTGACGACAACGCCGCGCTCACCTGTGACCTGACCAACCCCGACATCTTCGATGCCGAGGGGCGGCTGGTGATGGCACATGATCTGGTTCACCTGCGGCGCTCACGCTTCCTGTGGGACGGTACCTGCTACGAACGCCTGGCCGTCAGGAACTATGATGACAGCCCCCGCCGCGTCAGCCTGGAACTGGCGTTTGCCGCCGATTTTGCCGACTTGTTCGAGGTGCGTGGCGCCCGCCGCCTGAACCGCGGCATACATCACCCGGCGGCGTTGTGCATGAGCGGGGTCACGCTGTCGTACGCCGGCCTGGATGGCTGCGAGCGCACCACGCAGCTTTGCTTCGATCCGCCGCCCACGCGGCTGACCGCCGACCAGGCGGTGTTCGAACTGGAGTTAGTCCCGCAGAAGACGCTGCTGCTGTATGTCGAAGTCTGCTGCACCGGCCCGCGGCCGGATGGGCGCTCGCCACGTCGGGCGTTTCCCACGGCACTGCGCGCTGCGCGCCGCTCCCTGCAGGCCCTGGCCGCGGGTGCGGCATCGGTGGCCACGTCCAACGAGATCTTTAATGAAGCCGCGGGCCGCAGCATGTCGGACCTCTACATGCTGAGCACCCAGACGCCATACGGCCCCTATCCCTATGCCGGCATTCCGTGGTTCAGCACATTCTTTGGCCGCGATGCGCTGATCACCGCGCTCGAAACGCTGTGGCTGGACCCGGGCATCGCACGGGGCGTCCTGTGCTATCTCGCCGCCAACCAGGCCACGGCGCTGGATGGCACCGCGGACGCCGAGCCGGGGAAGATCCTGCATGAAACCCGCAAGGGCGAAATGGCCAACCTGGGCGAAGTCCCGTTCCGGTGCTACTACGGCAGCGTAGATTCCACGCCGTTATTCATCATGCTGGCTGGCGCCTATCTGGACCGCACCCATGACATCGCCACGATGCGCTGGTTGTGGCCCCATCTCGAGGCGGCACTGCGGTGGATCGACCAGTACGGGGACCGGGACGGCGATGGCTTCGTCGAGTACGGACGGCATACTGCGGAAGGGCTGCTCAATCAAGGCTGGAAGGACAGTCGCGATTCCATCTTCCACGCAGACGGCACGCTTGCGCACGGCCCCATCGCGCTGGTGGAAGTGCAGGCCTATGTGTACGGAGCATGGACGGCGGGCGCCCGCATTGCGCGGCGTCTGGGTCACGTCGCGCAGGCCGCCGCACTGGAACACAAGGCGCAGGATCTGCGCGCGCGCTTCGACGAGGTCTTCTTTGATCCCGGGCTCGGCACTTATGTCCTGGCCGTCGACGGCGACAAGCGGCCCTGCCGCGTGCGCGCGTCCAATGCCGGCCATGCGCTCTACACCGGCATCGCATTGCCAGAACGCGCGGGGCCCGTGGCGGCCACCCTCATGGCAAGCGCGTCCTTTTCCGGTTGGGGGGTGCGCACGCTAGCCTCGACGGAGGCGCGCTACAACCCCATGAGCTACCACAATGGCTCGGTGTGGCCGCACGATAATGCCATCATTGCAGCGGGGCTGGCGCGCTATGGACTGCGTGAGGCGGCGCTGTGCATCTTCGATGGCCTCTTTGCCGCCGCCACCCATATCGACTTGCGCCGGCTGCCGGAACTGTTTTGCGGCTTCGGGCGCCGGCGCAACCGCGGGCCGACTCTCTATCCCGTGGCCTGCAGCCCGCAAGCCTGGGCGGCGGCTACGCCGCTATCGCTGCTGCAGTCCTGTGTGAGCCTGGACTTCGACTTTGACGCGTCCCAAGTCATCTTCCGTCACCCGTGCCTGCCAGCGTTCATGGATGAGGTGGCGCTGCATGGGCTGACGCTCGGCGAGGCCTCGGTCGATGTTCTGCTGCGGCGCGCCGGCGGCAGCGTAGTGGTAAGTGTGCTGGAACGGCGCGGGAACGTGTTAGTCACCACCACGAATTAGGGGGAGCGCGAACTCCTGATAGCGAGTTGCCAGCCTCCTTGGTTACGTGTGCGTGCGGCCCTGATAGCAGCGGCCGAACGCTTTCGGCGGGGCTCGCCTTAGGTAAGGTGGATACTCGCGGTCGTTTGTTCGTCCCTCATATTGTTTCCCCACACACCTGACATCGCCGCCGCACCCACCTTACAGATACTTAAACAAATTCATCCCCTGAATCTGCATAAACGACTGCTGCGCCCCCTGCAGCGCCGTCTGCCGCTGGTAGTACTCAGTAATCGCCTTCGCATAATCCAGATCCTGCAGCCCCGACAGCGTCTGCGCATAGGTCAGGTCGCGATTGGACCCCACATCATCCAGCGCATCCAGCTCGTTTATGCGCGAGCCCACCGATGCGCGCACGGTCAGCACGTTGTCGAGCGAGTTGGAGAACTGGCGCGTGGCGGTGGAGAGGACGTTGCCGAGATGGGCCCGATCGCTGCTGCCGGGGGTGGGCTGGCGCAGCGTGTCGATCACGGTCTGCAGGTTGGCGAACATGTCGGTGCCGGCCTCGCTGGCGGGATCCATGGTCATGGTGTCGCCGTCCTTGGGGTCGCCGGTCACGTTGAAGCTGACGCCGCCGACGTCGATATGGGCCGGCGACGTGTAGGCAACGGGGCCCTTCACGACTGGTGCGGGGGTCGTGCCTGCCGACAGGTTGGTGATGGTGTACTCCATCTGGCCGCTGGCATTGGTCGCAAACTTGACCTCCATCGAAAGCCCATAGCCGGGATCGCTCGGGTTCGTGGTCGACACCGTGCCGAAGGTGGCGCTGCCGGTGTTGTTGGCATTGCCCTTGACCACATAGCCGGCGCCGCCGGTCACGCTCATGAACACTTCCCGCCCGGTGTTGCCGGCGGGCATCTGGCGCGCCACATCGACCTGCAGCAATTGCTGGCCGTTGTCGCCGATGTAAGTGCCGGGGCCCGTGCTCTGCGTGAATGGCGCGCTGCCGGAGCGGGTGCCGCCGAACAGGTACTGGCCGTTGCCGTCGTCGGAGTTGGCCAGGCCCGCCAACTGGTTGTACAGGCCTTCCAGTGCCGTGGCCAGCGAGCCGCGGTCGGCATCGCTCATGGTGCCGTTGCCGGCCTGCACCAGCAGCGTCTGGATGTTCTGCGTGACGGTGGTCACCGACTGCAGCGCGTTCTCTTCCGCGGCCAGCGCGATATTGGCCTGCTTGCGCGAGGTGGCGTACTGGCCGTTGACGGCCTGCGCCTGGCTCACGCCCAGCGCGCGGGTGGCGCCGACGGGATCGTCGGATGGCGTCAGGATGCTGCGGCCGGTGCCGAGCTGCTGCTGGATATGCAGCAGCGAGCCCTGCTGGTAGTTCATCGAAGCCAGGCCTTGCTGGTACAGGGTGGAGCTTGCAACGCGCATATTGGTTACCTCTTCTGACTCTGCTGACGCTGGTGGGTGCCGCCGCTTACCTGCCGATGCCGATGATGGTGTCGAACAGCGTTCCGGCCGTCTGGATCACCCGGGCATTGGCCTGGTACAGCTGCTGGAAGCGCAGCATCGACACGGTTTCCTCGTCCATGTTGACGCCGGACACCGATTGCTGCGCGGTCTTGATCTGCGTCGTGATGCTGTCCTGCGAGGCCGAGGCGATCTTGACCGACTTGGCACGCGTGCCGACGTCGTTGACCAGCTGGGCGTAGGCCTCGCTGAAGCTGGACACGCCGCCGATGGTCTTGGCGTTCTGCAGCTTGGCCAGCGCCAGCATGTTGCCGTTGTCCTTGACCGCGCCGGCGTTGCTGACCAGCGCAAAGATGTCGCCAGCCTTGGGCGTGCCGCCGAAGCTGAAGGTCAGGCCGTTGAGGGTGAAGTCGGTATTGCTGCCGTTGGCCACGCCCACCGGCTGGGGCGCCATCGCGGTGCCGCCAACCTTGAAGACGTAGTTGGTGCCGTCGAACTCGGCAGTGATATTGCCGGCCGGCAGCGTAAAGCCGGGCGCGACCTTGCTCAGGCTGGCCGTGCCGCTGCCCTTGTTCAGGGTCCCCGCCTCAACGTGCGCCGGCGATGCCGCGGCGATCCTGGCCGGGTCGCTGATCGCCATGTCGAAGCCGGTGGCGGCATTGCGCGTGGGCTGGATCGTGAACGAATCGTTGGTGCCCATCGCCGCGTTGATCTCGACGGTAAAGCCGTCGGCGCTGAACTGCAGCGGGTAGCTGGCGCCGCCGGCGGGCACCGGCGTGACTACCTGCTGGTTATCGGAAAGGCGCGTCAGCGTGTAGTTGGTGCCGTCGAACTGCAGCTTGTAGTCGCTGGTGGTCAGGGCCGAGGCATTGTCGATCCTGGGCGTTGCAACCGTGGTCTTCACGGTGTTGTTGGCGTTGGGGATTGCGGTGGCCCCACCCAGTTCAAACATGTCGGTGCCAATGGCGCCGTTCAGGTCGATGCCCAGCTTGTGCTGCGCATTGAAGCTCTGGCCGATCGCCAGCGACAGCCGGCCGATGGCACCCTGCGCCGCGTCCAGGGACTCGGTGCGGAACTGCAGCAGGCCGCCCAGCGAACCGCCGGTGATCGCGCCCGGCTCGCTCTCGAACACGTTGCCGTTGGGCAGGGTGTAGGCCACCACGGTGCGGTTGGGATCGGCCGCCGAGGCAACCGCCTTCAGCTCGTACGCGTCATTGCCCATCACCAGCGGCTGGCCGTTGCCGACGAAGACGTTGTAGGTGCCGCTGTCCTGCACCACCACCTTGGCGCCGACCAGCTTGGTCAGCTCGGCCACGGCCTGGTCGCGCTGGTCCAGCAGATCGTTGGGCGGCTGGCCGCCGGAGGCAGCCTTCAGGCGGGTGATTTCCTGGTTCAGGCTGGCAATCTGCCTGGTGTACGCGTTGACCTGCGTGACAGCGGTGCCGACCTGCTCATTGACGCCCGATTGCAGCTGCTTGAAGTAGTTGCTGGCCGAGCGCACCTGCCCCACCAGTGCCTGGCCCGCCGACAGCATGCCCTGGCGCGCCGCCGGATCGGCGGGGGTGTCGGCCACGGCCTGCACCGCCGCGAAGAACTTCTGCATCAGCGGCGCCAGGCCGCCCTTCTGGTCGGCAAGCAGGTTGTCGATCTGGGCGATCTGGTCCGAGTACGCCGCCAGCGATGCGCTGGCCGAGGTGGCGCCGCGCAGCTGGCCGGTCAGGAACTCGTCATAGACGCGGATCACCGTGGTGGTGTTGGAGCCGAAGCCATAGAAACCCTGGCTGGTGTACTGGCCGCCGGCCGAAGCCACGATGGTGTTCTGGCGCGAATAGCCTTCGGTCGCCGAGTTGGCAAAGTTGTGGCCAGTCGTCGTCAGCGCGTTCTGCGCGGTGTTCAGGCCGGAAAGACCAATACTGAAGAGAGACATTGTGCTCTGACCCCGGATTGATGGGACTGCCGCGGCGTGGGCCGGCGGTGGTGGATGTGGAAGTTATCGGCTGGTGGGGGCGGGACTTTAGGTGTGGAAGTGATCTTCACCGGATCCGCTGGTTTGCTCCCCTCTCCCGCTTGCGGGAGAGGGGCCGGGGGAGAGGGCAGGCCTGTGCCTGCCGGTATCCTTTGTCGCAAGGGACGCTCCTGCCCTCTCTCCCACCCCTCTCCCGCACGCGGGAGAGGGGACCCGCGCTCTGGCGGCGTAGGCTACGGCTTGCCCTGCGGCTTCCCCTTAAGCCGCCACCTTCTTCATGATCTTCACCAGCTTGTGCCCGTACGCCGGATCGGTGGCATAGCCCGCGCGCTGCAGGCCATGCGCCGCCTCTTCAGCAGACGCCGCGCTGACCACGCCCGCGTAGCGCGGGTTGTTCGTCAGCAGGCGGGCATAGTCGGCACAGGCCTCGTCATACGAGCCATAGGCACGGAACTTCGCCCGCACCTTCTGCGGCTGCCCGTCGACATATTCCGTGGTGGTGATCTCCGCCACGCGCCCCCTCCAGCTGGCGCCGGCCTTAATGCCGAAGACGTTGAAGGTGGTGGAGCCGTCGGCGTGCGTGATCTCGCGCTGGCCCCAGCCGGACTCCAGCGCGGCCTGGCCTACGATCAGCCGCGCCGGCACGCCGCTGGCGCGCGCGGCGGCTTCCGCAGGACCGGCCATGCGGGCGACAAAAGCGCTGACATGGGCCGGCGCGTCGTCCGGCAGCCGTCCCAGCCTGTCCTCGCCCTGGCCACGGTCCGCGTACCATTGCGGCTGGTACTGGCGCAGGCCGGCGGTGGGATTCCAGTTCTGCCCCGGCACGATGGTGCCGATCGCGGGCAGGTCGGCCTGCTCGCCGGGGTCGGCCGGGATCGCCCCGGCGCCGCGGCCGTCGAGCAGTCTTGCCATCTCGGCATCGGCCGCCTTGCCTGACTCGGCCGGGCTCATGGCGCTCATGCCGGCCGGCATCGGCGTGCCCGTGGCGCGCGCCAGCTGGCGCACCATCACATCGGCCAGGCCGATTCCGCGCGACGACATCTGCTGCGCAAGCTGCTGGTCCATCATCGACATATAGAGCTTGCTCTGCTCGTTGTCGAAGAGGCCATCCTGCGGGGTGGCATCGCGCATGCTCTTGAGCACCATCTGCGTGAACACCGCCTCGAACTGCTTGGCGACGGCTTGCAGCGTATTGGCGTCGGCGCCGCCATGCGCACTGTGCTTGAGCGCCTCGAAGCCCTGCGTATCCAGCGCGAAGCGCTGCGTCAGCTCCGCCGCCTGCGGGGGTCGCGCCGTGTTCATATTCAGATGACTTCCAGCTCGGCGCGCAGCGCCCCGGCCGCGCGCATGGCTTCCAGGATGGTCTGCAGGTCGGCCGGGGTTGCACCCAGCGCGTTCAGCCCCTTGACCACGGCGGCCAGAGAGGCGCCCGCCTTGACGACCTGCAACGAGCCGCCCTGCTGCTTCATGTCGATCTGCGACACCGGCGCCACCACGGTCTGGCCGCCGCTGAACGGTGCGGGCTGGCTGATCACGGGTTGCGTGTTGATCACCACCGACAGGTTGCCGTGCGCCACCGCGCAGTCTTCCACGGTCACGGCCTGGTTCATCACGATGGAACCGGTGCGGGCGTTCAGGATCACCTTGGCCGCGGCCTTGGCCGGGGTCACGTCGATATTCTCGATGCGGGCCAGGAAACCTACGCGCGCGGCCGCCGAGACCGGCGCACGCACCTGCACCACGCGGCCATCCAGCGCCGCGGCAACGCCGCCGCCCATGGAGCGGTTGATGGCCTCCACCACGCGCTCGGCGGTGCCGAAATCGGTGTCCTTCAGTTCCAGGTTGAGCACGCCGCCATCCGGCTGGAACGGGGCCACCGCGCGCTCCACGATCGCGCCGTTGGCGATGCGCCCCACCGCCAGCTGGTTGACCTGCACCTTGCTGCCGTTGGCCGACGCGCCCGCGCCGCCCACCAGCATATTGCCCTGCGCGATGGCATAGACCTGGCCATCGGCGCCCTTGAGCGGGGTCATCAGCAGCGTGCCGCCGCGCAGGCTCTTGGCATTGCCCATCGACGACACCACGATGTCCAGCTGGCTGCCGGGCTGCGCGAACGCGGGCAGCGAGGCGGTCACCATCACCGCCGCCACGTTCTTGAGCTGCATGTTCTTGCCGGCCGGCAGCGTGATCCCCAGCTGCGAGAGCATATTGGTCAGGCTCTGCGTGGTGAACGGCGTCTGCATGGTCTGGTCGCCAGTATTGTCCAGGCCAACCACCAGGCCGTAGCCCACCAGCGGGTTCTCGCGCACGCCCTGGAACGTGGCCAGGTTCTTCAGGCGCTCGGCCTTGGCGACGCTGGCAAAGGCGCCAAAGGCCACGCCAAGCGCCAGGCTGATCACGCTCAGGCGCAGCAGGCGGGACAGGAAACGGGCGAGCATCGGAGCAGACATGGCGCGGTCAGAACGGAGAAACATTGAGGAAGAAGCGCTGCAGCCAGCCCATGTTCTGCGCTTCGTCGATCACGCCCTTGGCGGTGTATTCGATGCGCGCATCGGCCACCTGGGTTGAGGGCACGGCGTTGTCGCCGGTGATCGTGCGCGGGTTGACCACGCCGGAGAAACGGATGAATTCGGCCCCCTGGTTGATGGCCATCTGTTTTTCACCGGAGACCACCAGGTTGCCGTTGGCCAGCACCTCAAGCACGGTCACGGTGATGGTGCCGTTGAAGGTGTTGGCCGCGCTGGCGCCGCCGCTGGCCTTGAGCGTGTTGGCGCCGTTGATGCTGGCGTTCGAGCTGCTGCTGAACAGCCCGGCCAGCGCCTTGGGCACGGCATCAAATGCCAGCGACGTATTGCCGTTGCGGCTGGCGTTGGTGCCCGAGTTCTTGCTGGCGTTGACGTTCTCGGTGATGACGATCGTCAGGATGTCGCCTACATTGCGCGGACGGCGATCCTCGAACAGCGGGTTGCCGGCATACGAGGACGCGAAGATCGAGCCGGTGGCCGGCCCCATCGGCCGCGGCTCGGCGCGCGCGGTGGTGGGCAGTTGCACCAGCGGCTCGCGCGGCATCAGCGCACAGCCGCCGCTGGCCAGCATTGCCACGCCGGCCAGGCAAACCAGCGCATGCGCGCCCAGGCGGGAAAGCAAGGTGGCCATGTTCATACCAGTCAACCCAGTTGCGACAGGCGCTGCAGCATCTGGTCGGATGCCTGCACGGCCTTGCTGTTGATCTCATACGCGCGCTGCGTCTGGATCATGCTGACCAGCTCTTCCACCACGTTCACGTTGGACGCTTCCACGTAGTTCTGCTGCACCGCGCCAGCGCCGTTCAGGCCCGGCACGGTGGTGTTGGGCGCGCCCGAGGCATCGGTCTGCACGTACAGGTTCTCGCCCATGCTTTCCAGGCCGGCCGGGTTCATGAAGGTGGCCAGCTGCAGCTGCCCCACCTGCACGTTGGCGCTGGAGCCCGGCTGCGTCACCGACACGGTGCCGTCGCGCGCAATGGTCATCGACAGCGTGTTGGCGGGAATCGTGATGGCAGGCTGGATCACGAAGCCGCTGGAGGTCACCAGCTGGCCGTTCTGGTCCACCTGGAACGAGCCGTCGCGCGTGTACGCGGTGGTGCCGTCGGGCAGTGCCACCTGGAAGAAGCCCTGGCCCAGGATGGCCACGTCCTTGGCATTGCCGGTCTGCTGCGGGTTGCCCTGGGTGTGGATGCGCTCGGTGGCGACCGGGCGCACGCCGGTGCCCAGCTGCATGCCCGAAGGCAGCGTGGTCTGGTCCGATGACAGCGCGCCGGGCTGGCGGATGGTCTGGTACATCAGTTCCTCGAACACCGCGCGGCCGCGCTTGAAGCCGTTGGTCGAGACGTTGGCCAGGTTGTTCGAGATCACGTCCATCTGCGTCTGCTGCGCATCGAGGCCGGTCTTGGCAATCCAGAGAGAGCGGATCATGGTGGTCCTTGCGTTGGTGCTGGGGTCAGGCGGGGCACGGCGCGCCGTGCCGGCCAGTCATTCAGGTCAGTTGGTCGAGAGCAGCTGGTTGGCGCGCTGCTCGTTGCCGTCGGCGCCCTGGATCATCTTCATCTGCATCTCGAAGCGGCGGGCATTGGCGATCATCTCGACCATGGCTTCGGTCGGGTTGACGTTGCTGCCTTCCAGCGCGCCCGAGATCACGCGCACGGTGGTATCGGCCTCCAGCGGCTGCGCGCCTGGGCGCAGGCGGAACAGGCCGTCATCGCCGCGGGCGATGGCGTCGTTGGGCGGATTGACCACGCGCAGCCGGCCCACCTGGGCCAGGCCGGCAGAGGCTTCGCCGGGACCGCGCGCGGTGATGGTGCCGTCGGTGCCGATGGTCACCTGCGAGCCGGGCGGCACCGCCAGCGGACCGCCGTCGCCCATCACCGGCAAGCCGGAGATGGTCTGCACCTGGCCGTCCTGCGCCACCTGCAACGCGCCGGCACGGGTGTAGGCCTCAGTGCCGTCCGGTGCCTGCACCACCAGCCAGCCATTGCCCTGCAGCGCCACGTCCAGCGTGCGGCCGGTGTGGGTCAGCGGGCCGGCGCGCATGTCGGCGCCGGGGGTCGAGGCCAGCGCAAAGGCGCGCGTGCCCGCCTCCGGCCCCACCACCGGCACCGCGCGGTACAGGTTGACCTGCGCGCGGAAGGCCGGCGTGGAGACGTTGGCCAGGTTGTTCGATACCGCCGCTTGCTGGTCGAGTATCTGCTTGGCGCCCGACAGGGCGGTGTAGATCATGCGGTCCATGGCGGCGGCTCAGCTCAGCGTGGCGGTCACAGGTTGACCAGGGTCTGCATGACCGTGTCCTGCGCCTTGATGGTCTGCGCATTGGCCTGGTAGTTGCGCTGCGCAACGATCAGGTTGACCAGCTGGCCGGACAGGTCCACGTTGGAAGCTTCCACCGCATTGGAGCGCAGCGTGCCCATGCTGCCGCCGGCCGCGCCGATCAGCGCCTGGCCGGAGGCACCGGTGGCCGACCACACGTTGTCGCCTTCCGGCTTCAGGCCTTCGACGTTGCCGAACGCGGCCATCACAATCTGGCCGAGCGGCTTGGTCTGCTCGTTGGAATAATTGCCGGTGATGGTGCCGTCGCCATTGACCGAGAAGCCCAGCAGGCTGCCCGAGGTGTAGCCGTTCTGGCTGAGCTGCTTGACGTCGTTGTCGGCGCCGAACTGCGTGGTGCCGCTCAAGTCGAGCTTCATCGCCATGGCCTGCGCGCCGTTGACGGCCGGCTGGGTCAGCGTCACGGCGCCGGCCGCGGGCGATTGCAGCGCGCCCGCGTTGTCGAAAGCCAGCGTGACCGGCGCACCGCCGACCGCAACGCCGTTGACGTCGGTCACGTACATCTGCCAGTCGGTGCCGCCGGCCACGGTCGGATGAACCGGCGCCACGGCCGAATCCGCCGCCTTGGCGAAGTACGCCATCAGCTGCTGCTTGTTGCCCAGCGAGTCATAGACATTGATCGCCGTGCTGTAGTTGAACATGTTGCTGGTCGGCGGCGAGCCGGCCGAGCTGGCGAAGGCCTGCGCCGGCACGGTGGCGCGCGAGTCCAGCTGGAACTTGGCGGTGATGCTGCTGGTGGCGCGCGGCTCCATCTGCGCGTTGCTGATCACCAGCGGCTGCGGCTGCACGCCCGCGCCGCCGGCCACGCCCGCGGGATAGCCCGTGACCTGCAGGCCCTGCATATTGGTGATGCGGCCGTCTTCCTGGCGCTGGAACTGGCCGTTGCGCGAGTAGTAGACCGCGCCTTCCGGGCTGGTCAGGCGGAAGAAGCCGTTGCCGTTGGTGATGGCCACGTCCAGTGCACGCCCGGAGGCTTCAATATTGCCCTGGTTGAAGGACTGCACCACCGAGTTCACGCGCACGCCCAGGCCGATCTTGGTGCCTGCGTAGATGTCGGCAAACTGCGCGGCCGATTGCTTGTAGCCAACCGTGTTGGCGTTGGCGATGTTGTTGCCAATCACGTCCAGATTGGACGCGGCGGCGTTCAGGCCGCTTACCCCTTGACCGAAACCCATGATTGCTTCCTTTTGACTAGACTGTCGTTGAAGCCGGCCGGCGCCTTTGCGCTGCCGGCACCTGCGTTTTAGAGAATGCGGCGCACGTCGCCGACGTTCGCGGTCTGTCCGTCGCCCAGGTCCACCAGCACGCCGCTGGCGTCGCCGCTGATGCTCTGGACCTTGCCGTAGACCAGCGCCACCGGCTGCACCGAGGTGCCGTTGGCGGTGGCGGTCACCTTGAAGGTGTAGTCGCCGTCGGCCACGGCCGCGCCGGCATTGTTCTTGCCGTCCCATGCGACGTTGTGCACGCCCGCGGTCTGCCCCTTCATGTCGATGGTGCGCACCACGTTGCCGTCCTTGTCGAGCACGTCGACAGTGACCGCATCCGCGGTCGATGGCAGGTCCAGGCCAAACTTGCCCGGCACGCCGCCCGCCACCGACACCTGCTTGCCCGGCACCATCACGGTATGGCCGATCAGCGCCGCGGAGTCCATGGCGCGGCTGGCGCTGACCTGCGACAGCAACTGCGACAGCGTGGCGTTCATGGTCTGCATGCCGCTGACCGTGCTGATCTGCGCCAGCTGCGAGGTCAGCTGCGCGTTGTCCATCGGGTTGAGCGGGTCCTGGTTGTTCATCTGCGTGACGAGCATGGTCAGGAAGTTGTTCTGCAGCTCGGACGCGCTGGCGCTGCCGCTCTTGAGGGCGTCGTTGATGCCCTGAGTGTTGCTGCCTACCGCGGAGGTGGTTGTCATGTCTGTTGGTTGTCTGCGTGCGGGTGGAGGCGTTGCCGATACATGCCGGGGCTTGTCACTGGCCGATCGTCAGCGTCTTCAGCATCATGTTCTTGGCGGTGTTGAGCACTTCCACGTTGGCCTGGTAGGAGCGCGAGGCCGAGATCATGTTGACCATCTCTTCCACCGGGTTGACGTTGGGCATGACCACGTAGCCCTGGGCATTGGCCATGGGGTGCGTGGGGTTGTGCACCATGCGCGGCGGCGACGGGTCTTCCGACACGCCTCGCACCTGCACGCCGCCGATGTCCGTCTGCCCCGGCGTGGGCGCCATGCCGAATACGACCTGCTTGGCGCGATAGGCCTGGCCGTCTGGGCTGACCACGCTGTCGGCATTGGCCAGGTTGGAAGCGGTCACGTTCATGCGCTGTGACTGCGCAGCCATGGCCGAGCCCGCGACGTCGAAGATGTTCATTGCCGGCATGCGCTCTCTCCCTTACTGCTCGATTTACTGCTGGATGGCGGCCAGCATGGTCTTGATCCTGGAATTCATCACCGTCAGGCCGGACTCGAAGTGCACGGCGTTGTCGGCGAAAGCCACGCGCTCGGCATCCATTTCCACGGTGTTGCCGTCGACGCTGGACTGCAGCGGGATGCGGTAGGCAAGGTCGAATTCCTCGCGCCCCGGGGCCTGCGCGGGCAGATGGCGCACCGAGGTGGTGGACAGCGACATGCCTTCATTGCGATGGCCGCGTTCGACGCTCTGCGCCAGCGTGCTGGAGAAATCAAAATCGCGCGCCTTGTAGCCGGGCGTGTCCGCGTGCGCGATGTTGGAGGCAATCACCGACTGCCGCTGGTTGCGCAGGCTCAGCGCTTCCTGCTGGAAACGTAGTGCCGCATCGAGTCTGTCAATCATCTGGCATCTCCCTGCTCACGTGAACGGAGCGAACGACCTTCTTCAGGGTTGCCATCTTAGGCGGCGACCTGTCACGCCAATCGGATGAATAAGGACGGGAAATCCGTGCATTTCGGCCCGCCCTCGCGCGAGGGCCTGCCTACAATGGGACCCCGATGACAGATGTATGCGGGGCGCGCAGCCAGTCACGGGGCGGTGCGCCAGGCATGCCGTGCATGCCGTGCCGTCCTTGCCGGGAAGTCCAGATGAAACAGAATCGCCGCAACGCCCGCAGCCTGGCGCAAGCCCTGCTGGCGGCCTGCCTGCTTGGCTCAGCCGCCGTCGGAGCCGCGCCGGCGCAGGTCATGGCCGTCGCCATGCAGGCGCCGGCCGCGCACGGCCAGCAGCAGGCTGCCTATAGTGCCAACCCCGCTGCCAGCCCCGCCGCCAGCCCCTTTGCCGAAGACCCCGCGCGCGTTGCCGTCGAACGCTTCCTGCTGCAGCAGACCGCCGGCCTGCCGGGCAAGGTCAGCGTGCAAGTGGCACCGCCTTCGGGTGGCCGCGCGCCGGATTGCCTTGCGCCTGACCCGTTCCTGCCCGCCGGCACCTCGCCGTGGGGCCGCGTCTCTGTCGGCGTGCGCTGCGGTGGTGAGCGGCCGTGGGTGCGCTACATGCAGGCGCGCGTGTCGGTGCTGACCGATTACTACGTCGCCGCGCGCGCGCTGGGCCCGGGCGAGCCAGTCAGCCAGGCCGATATCGAAGTCCGCCAGGGCGACCTGGCCACGCTGCCGCGTGCGGTGATCACCGACCCGGCGCAGCTTGCCGGCGCCGTCACCGCCAACCGTATTGCCGCCGGCTCGCCGATACGCGCAGACCTGCTGCGCAAGGCCATCGCTGTGCGCCAGGGCCAGACCGTCACCGTGGCCGTGGAAGGCGATGCCTTTCAGATCACCAGCGAAGGCAAGGTGCTGGCCGATGCCGCCACCGGCAACACCGTGCAGGTGCGCCTGCGCAGCGGCCAGGTGGTCAACGGGCTGGTGCGCAGCGGCGACACCGTGGTGCTGCAGTAGCCCGCCGAAAGTGCCTTAATCGTGGCCAAATGACTGGAAACCCGTGGCAAGCGGCATGCGAAAATGCCGCCGAAACCGCTGCGCGGCGAAATCGGGGCGAGCGCCCTAAAGAATTCGCCGGCGCGACCGTAATGCCATAGGAAACCAGCAAGGAACGCCCCGTGAAGATCAACCACACCGCCTCGTCCCGGCCCGCCGACGCCCCCGCGGACGCCGCCGCCGCCCGGCCCCAGGCCGCGCCGGCCAGCGCCGCGGCGCCATCCGCCGGCCTGAGCGTCAGCCCGCTGGCCGCCCAGGTGCGCGACATCAGCGCCCGCCTGACGCAGCCCACGGACGACGATATCGACACCGCCAAGGTCGAAGAGATCCGCCAGGCCATCGCCGAGGGCCGGATCAGGATCGACCCGGGCAAGATTGCCGACGGCCTGCTCGCGACCCTGCGCGAGCTTGGCCAGGCCGAACCCCGATAGCCCAAATGAACCAGAGCCTGATCCAGTCCCTGCAGCGCGAAACCGAAGGCATCCAGGCCTTCGGCCAACTCCTCGCCGAAGAGCGCGACGCCCTCAAGCGGGGCGACTTCCAGTCCCTGAGCGGACTGCTGACGCGCAAGGTTGAACTGGGCCAGGCCCTGTCCCGCCAGCTCAAGGCCCGCGAAGCCCAGATGGGCGCCCTAGGCCTGCGCGCCGGCCCCGAAGGCCAGCTGCTCGGCCGCCAGGTCGACCCGGCCGTGGCCGACGCCTGGCGCCAGCTGATCTTCACCGCCCGCACCGCGCGCGACGGCAACGCCCTGAACGGCGCCATCGTCAACGCTCACCTCGACTTCACTCGCGAAGCCATTCAGGCGCTGCGGCAGCATAGCGGCGGGGATGCGGGGTTGTATGGGAAGGATGGGAAGGCGGCGGCTGGGGTGGGCGGGGTTAGCCTCGCGGCTGGATGAAGTTCGCACTAGAGGCGGTTATCGTGCTTGGCTGGCATGGCTGTCAAGAACGATAACCGACCGCAGTGCCAGCACAAGCCCCCCTCACCTAAACCCCACCACCACCTCATTACTACGCCCCTGCAGCACCGGCACCAAACTCCCCCGCCCCGGCACCCGGAACGCGAATACAAAGCCCTTGGTGGCATCATCCCCGAAGAACGCATCGGTCTTGCCTTGCGCCTGCGGCAGCAGCACGCAGCGCTGGGCATTGCAGAGATAGGCTTGCAGTTCCAGGGGTGGGGTTTTGGCGAAGCTGTAGCGCCAGCGCACCGACGTGATGACCCCTTCTGACTGCGGCAAGACGCCGGTGGGCAGGACCGGCGGCGACACCGCGCGCTGTCCGCGGCCGTAGAGTGCCGGCCCGTTGACCGATCCGGTCCAGGCGTGGCGGGTGCCGCCCTCAATGGCGGCCCAGGCGCAGGCCGATACGGCAGCCAGCAGCCAGCAAGCACCGCGCGCGGCGCGGCCCACCTCCTGCATCACAGCAAGCCGCGCAACTGGTTGCGCAGCCGCGTGATCGCCTGGCCGCGGATCTGGCACACGCGCGACTCGGTCACATCGAGCACCGCGCCGATCTCGCGCAGGTTCAGCTCCTGGTCATAGCACAGCGACAGCACCAGCTTCTCGCGCTCCGGCAGCCGGTCGATGGCGCGGATCAGCGCCTCACGCATGCCGCTTTCCATCAGCACGGCCAGCGGGTTGCCGTCATCGCTGCCGCCAAGGTGCCGGTCCAGGAAGTCTTCTTCGCCGGAGCGCTCGAAATCCTCGTAGTGCAGCAACTGGCAGCCATAGACCTCATTGAGCAGCAGCTGGTATTCGTCCAGCGCCATCTCCATGGCCTCGGCCACTTCGGAGTCGATCGGCGCGCGCCCGAGCTTCTGCTCCAGCCCGCGCTGCGTGCGTTCAATGCGCCGGGTGAACTGGCGCAGGCTGCGTGATTGCCAGTCGTTGGCGCGCACCTCGTCCAGCATGGCGCCGCGGATGCGCTGGCTGGCATAGGTCTCAAAGCGCGCGCCGTGGGTGTCTTCATAACGCTTGGCGGCATCCAGCAGGCCGATCATGCCGGCCTGGATCAGGTCGTCGATCTGCACGCTGGCTGGCAGCCTGGCGGCCAGTTGCAGGGCGATGCGGCGCACCAGCTGTGCATGCGCCTTGACCACATCGGCCTGTTCGAGCTTTCCCTGGATCGTGTACATGGTGCAATTCTCGTGAATGCTGGATTGCTGGACCCCCACACCGTGCGGCGGGGGCTGGCTCAGGTTCAGGGTCTGGTTCGGTTGGATGGCATGGCTGGCAGGCTCAGGCCATTGCGGGTGCAGGGGCGGACGTGTCCGCGCGCAGCGGCCAGGCGCCGATGCTGCCGGCGGTACGGCGCAGCGCGGTGGTGGCCGGTGCCGCCGGAAACGCCTCGACCACGCAGCGGCCCAGTTGCACGCCGCGCGCCACCAGCGGGTCGGACGGCAACCAGCCCGCGCACAGCGCCTCGACGCCCAGGTACTGGCTGGCCGTGCGCGCCAGGTTGCGCAGGATCGCCTGCACCGCGGCCTCGCTCGCCGCCATGTTGACGATCAGGTGGAACTGGCGCCAGGCATACAGGTGGTGCAGGCGTTTGATGCAGGCGTAGGCGGCGGTAATCGACGCCAGCTCAGGCCGCATCACGATCAGCGCATTGTGCGCGCCGCCCGCGAGCGGTGACAGCGCGCCGTCGGCATTGACGCCGGCATCCACCAGCACGCTGCGAAACCCGCTCACGGCAGCAGCCGGCAAGGTGCTGCCCGGCACATGCCGGCCAGCCGGCAGTACCGACAGCACGCCACCGGGACCGCTGCCTGCAGCAGCTTCCAGCGACAGATGGCCTGCGCTGACATCAGCCAGGGTGCCGGCGGGCCTGGCGCCGGACAGCCGCGTGGCGCGCGCCGCGGCGGCGTCTTCGTCGACCAGCAGCACGCGTTCGCCCTGCATGGCCAGCGCGTGCGACAAGCCCAGGGCCACGGTGGTGGCGCCGGCACCGCGTTCGCTGGCGACCACGGCAATACGGCGTGTCGTGCGCGGCGCCAGCATCCGGCGCAGGCTCTCGGCCTGGTCCATGGCGAGGGCGCTCACTGCAGGACCTCCACCGCTTCAGCGGACACGGCGGTGCCGCGGCCAGGATAGTTTTCCAGCACGTCGAGCAATGCCAGCATGCGGCCCATGCCTTCATTGAGCACCGTGCCCGGCACCGGCATGCCCTGGCGCACCGTGCGGCCAGCGAGGCGCGCGAGGAAGGCGGGCGCGGCCGCGGTCGGCGCGTGTTCCAGGCGCAGCACTGACAGGCCCAGCTGCAACGCGGCCAGCACGGCGCCGGCGGCGTGGCCGCTTTCGGCGTCCTGGGCGAAGTGGTCGATGGCGTGGCGCAGCGTGCGCAGGCGCGCATCGGCTGCTTCGGTCCACAAGGCCCAGCGCGCCACCTGCGCGGCATCCTGCGCCAGCGCCGGGTCGCACAGCAGATAGCGGGTATCGAGCAACTCACCGGTAGCGCGGTCGGCCAGGCGGGCCACCACCAGGCAGGCATCGATACCGCCTTCAGGGGTGCCCTTGCCGCGCACCGGGCTGTCCGGCACGCGCACTTCGGCGCTGGCCAGCCAGCGCACGGCTTCACGCTCGCGCACGGCGTCCTCGCCGACGGCGTGGAAGGTCAGCGTGTCGGCCAGCGCATCGAGCTTCCAGGCGGCGCCGGCGCTGACCACGCGCGCGGTCTTGCGCGCACCGGCCACCCAGCGCTCGCCGGCCTGCTGCCAGCGTGCCAGCGTGGCGGCGGACGGTACGGCATCCATCAGGTTGACCACCTTGCGTGCGGCGCTCATGGCGGCGCGCAGGCTGGCGGCATCGGACTCGGCTTCGCCCAGCGGCTGGCCGGCACGGCCGGTCGGGGTCACGGTGGCGGCCAGCGGCATGCCGTCGCGGTCGGCGAGCCACAGCGTATGCTGCATCGGCTGCGGCGTGCGGCGGCCGGGCACGGCCACTTGCAGCGTGGCAGCGCTGGCCAGCACGTACTGCTCGCACTGGCGGGTCACGTCGCGGCAGACCGCTTCGCGCACCTGCTGCGACATGGCGCGCAGGGCCGGGGTGCCGGCGCTGCGCTGTTGCCACAGCGAGCGGGCCAGGTCGAGGCCCAGGCCCGCGCCATTGAGTTCCGCCACGCACTGGCTCAGCGCGTCGGCGCTGTCGGTCAGCGAGCGCAGCACCTCGTCGGCACCGCCACGCGCGGGCGCCTCGTCATCGGCGCCGGCGGTGCGCCTGCGTGCGGCGTCCGCATCGGCAAATACCGAACCGCGGCGCGGCGTCAGGAAGGCGCGCTCCACCAGCGCGGTGCTGTTGGCCAACTCAAGGTGCTCGGGCACGCGCTGGCCGGTGGAGGCGTAGAACACCGGCAGCCGGTGGCGGATCACCACGTCCAGCACCGAACCCAGGTGGGTGGCTTCATCCAGCTTGCTGATGATGCAGCCATCGATGCCGCCGCCATCCGGCGCGGCGTCATGGCGGTAGGCATGCACCACTTCATTGAGGGTATCGCCGTGGCTGGCGCCGTTGAGCAGCAGCACGCGCTGCACCGGCGCGGGCGCGCCGGCCAGCATGGCGATCTGTTCCGACAGGCTGCGGTCACGCTGGCTCATGCCGACGGTGTCGATAATCACCAGGTGCTTGTCCTTCATCGCCGCCAGCGCGAAGCGCAGGTCGGCGGCGTCCTTCACCGCATGCACCGGCACGCCCAGGATGTCGCCGTAGATGCGCAGCTGCTCATGCGCGCCGATCCGGAAACTGTCGGTGGTCAGCAGCGCCAGCTTGTCGGCGCCGTGGCGCAGCACGAAGCGCGCCGCCAGCTTGGCCGTGGTGGTGGTCTTGCCCACGCCGGTGGGGCCCACCAGCGCCAGCACGCCGCCTTGCGCGAACAGGCTGTCCTCGTCGCCCAGCACCGGCAGCTTGCTGGCCAGCTCGGCGCGGATCCAGCCCATCGCCGCCGGCCGGTCATAACCCAGCGGCAGCCGCGCCAGCAACGTACGCGCCAGTTGCCCCGAGAAGCCCGCGCCGACCAGCCATTCGAACAGCGATTCGCGCAGCGGGTCGCTCGCGGCCACGCCGTGCGCCGCCGCGCTCGGGGCCACGCCCGGAGCCGCGCTGATGCCGGCCAGCTGGCGCTCCAGCATCGCGCGCATCGATTGCAGCTCACCGCGCAGGTCGCCGATGGCGGCGTGCTCGACCACTGGCGCGGGTGGCACGTAGACCTGCGCCGTGGCCTGCACGCTGCCCAGATCCGTATCGCGCATGGCGACAATCTCCACGCCGCCCTCGACGGTGCGGTTGGACAGCACTACGGCGTCCGGGCCCATGGCTTCGCGCACCTGGCGCATGGCTTCGCGGCCGTTGGCCGCGACAAACTTGGCTACGCTCATCGTTGACTCCTCACGCGCCGATCATGGCGGTGATGCGGATATTGCGGTTGTCCGGCACCTCGGCATGCGACAGCACCCTCAGCTGCGGCATGGTGCGCCGCAGGAAGCGCGCCATCAGCGGGCGCAGCTGCGACGGCACCAGCAGCACCGGGTCCATGCCCATCTGCTCCTGGCGCGTGACCGCCCCCTGGGTCTGCTGCAGCAACGCATCGGCCAGGCCTGGCTCGATCCCGCCGCCATTGGTCAGCGCCTGCGACAGGACGCGCTCCAGGCCGGCATCCAGGCCGATCACCTGCAGGTCGGCGTTGTTCGGGAACAGCTGCTGCGTGATCGCGCGGCCCAGCGCCACGCGCACCATCGCGGTCAGCTCGTTGGGGTCGCTGATCTTGGGCGCATGCTCGGCCACCACATCCAGGATGGTGCGCATGTCCCGGATCGGCACGCCTTCGTCCAGCAGGTTCTGCAGGATCTTCTGCAGCGCGGTCAGCGAAATGGCCTTCGGCACCAGGTCCTCGGTCAGCTTCGGCGATTCCTTGGCGATGCGGTCCAGCAGCGCCTGCACTTCCTGGCGGCCCAGCAACTCGGCCGCGTGCATGTGGATCAGGTGGTTCAGGTGCGTGGCCACCACCGTGCTGGCATCGACCACGGTATAGCCGCAGGACTGCGCCTGCTCCTTGATGCCCGCGTCGATCCATACCGCCGGCAGGCCGAAGGCGGGATCGCGCGTGGCCGCGCCGGGCAGCGTGCCGCTGACCTGCCCGGGGTTGATCGCCATCCACTGGCCCGGCATGGCTTCGCCGCGGCCGATCTCCACGCCCTTGAGCGTGATGCGGTAGGCGTTGGGCTTGAGTTCCAGGTTGTCGCGGATATGCACCACCGGCACCAGGAAGCCGATCTCCTGCGCCACCTTCTTGCGGATGCTCTTGATGCGGCCCAGCAGCTCGCCGTCCTGCGCGCGGTCCACCAGCGTGATCAGGCGGTAGCCCACTTCCATGCCGAGCGGGTCGACCAGCGTGACGTCGTCCCAGCTGGCTTCCGTGGATTCCGCCGCCACCGCCGGGACGCGCTCCTCGCGCTGCCTGGTTTGCGCCTGCGTGGCCGCGCGGCGCGACATATAGCGGCCCATCCACGCCAGCACGCCCGCCAGCAGCAGGAAGGCAAAGTGCGGCATGCCCGGGATGATGCCCATCATGCCGATGATGCCGGCGGTCAGGTACAGCACGCGCGGGTTGGCGAAGAGCTGGCCGGTGAGCTGCTCGCCCACGTCCTGCTCGTTCGACACGCGCGAAACGATCACGCCCGCGGCGGTGGAGATCACCAGCGCCGGGATCTGCGCCACCAGGCCGTCGCCGATGGTCAGCAGGGTGTAGTTGTGCACGGCGGTGCCGAAGTCAAGGTCGTGCTGCAGCATGCCCACCACCATGCCGGCGGCGACGTTGATGAACATGATCAGCAGGCCCGCCACGGCATCGCCGCGCACGAACTTGCTGGCGCCGTCCATGGCGCCGTAGAAGTCGGATTCCTGCGCCACTTCGGCACGACGCTTCTTGGCCGCGGCTTCGTCGATCAGGCCGGCGTTCAGGTCGGCATCGATCGACATCTGCTTGCCGGGCATCGAATCCAGCATGAAGCGCGCGCCGACTTCGGCGATACGGCCCGCGCCCTTGGTGATCACCATGAAGTTGATTACCACCAGGATTGCAAACACCACGATGCCGACCGCGAAGTTGCCGCCCACCAGGAAGTGGCCGAAGGCCTCCACCACCTTGCCGGCAGCGTCGGGGCCGGTATGGCCTTCGAGCAGCACCACGCGCGTGGACGCCACGTTCAGCGACAGACGCAGCAGCGTGGTGAACAGCAGCACCGCCGGGAAGGCGGCAAAGTCCAGCGGCTTCTGCGTGTACATGCTGACCAGCAGCACCATGATCGCCAGCGCGATATTGAAGGTGAACAGCAGGTCCAGCACAAAGGCCGGCAGCGGCAGGATCATCATCCCCAGGATCATGATGATCAGCAGCGGCCCGGTCATGGCCTTGAGCTGGCCGGCGGAGCGCAGGCCGGGCAGGTTGAACAGGTTGCTCAGCGCATTCATTCTCGGCTTTCCGGTACGGCGAGTTCAGCGGGCACCAGCAGGTCCGCGGGCGCCTGCGGCTGCGGGCCCTGCGAGTAGTGCCAGTGCTTCAGTTGATAGACCCAGGCCAGCACTTCGGCCACGGCGGTATACAGTCCGGCGGGGATTTCCTGGCCCAGCTCCACGTGGCGGTGCAGCGCGCGCGCCAGCGGCGGGGCAGACATCAGCGGCACGCGGTGCTCGGCGGCCAGCGCGCGGATGCGGGCGGCAATATCGCCGGTGCCCTTGGCCACCACGCGCGGCGCGCCCATGCGCCCTTCCTCATAGCGCAGCGCCACGGCAAAGTGAGTGGGGTTGGTCACCACCACGTCGGCCTTTGGGACCTCGGTCATCATGCGGCGGCGCGCCATGGCGCGCTGCTGCTGGCGGATGCGGCCCTTGATATGCGGGTCGCCCTCGCTTTCCTTGAATTCCTGCTTGACCTCTTCCTTGGTCATGCGCAGCTTCTTGAAGAATTCCCAGTACTGCCACGGCACGTCGATGGCCGCCACCACCAGCAGCGACAGCGACACCACCAGGCAGCAATACATGACCAGGTCGACCATGTGCAGCAGCGCTTCCTGCACCGGCGCATTCATCAGCGCGATGGCCTCGGGCAGTCGCCGCCACAGCACCCAGGCGCCCACGCTGCCCACCAGCAGCGACTTGGCCACGGCCTTGAGCAGCTCCACCAGCGAATGCGCGGAGAACATCCGGCCCAGCCCCGCCAGTGGCGACAGCCGCGAGAACTGCGGCGCGAAGGACTTGCCCGAGAACACCCAGCCCCCCAGCAGCAACGGCGCCGCCAGCGCGGCAACGCCGAACAGGAACAGCAGCGGCAGGAATGCCAGCAGGCTGTCCCACACCATCATGGCAAAGCGCGACAGCATGCGCGAGGTATCGAACGCCGTTGCCGGCTCGAAGCGCAGCGCCCCCTGCATCACCTGGTTCAGGCTGCGGCCCAGATGGCCGCCCAGCGTCCACAGGCCGGTGACGCCGGCGATCAGCATGATGAACGTGGCCAGCTCACGCGAACGCACCACCTGCCCCTCCTCGCGCGCCTTTTCCAGGCGCCGGGGTGAGGCGGGTTCGGTTTTCTCGAGATCGCTTTCTTCGGACATCCACGCTCCGTGCGAAGCGGCAAGCCGCTATTCGTCAGCAGGGATTATCGAAGCGCGGGGGGCTTCCCATTCGCGCGAAAAGGCGGGGGAATTGGGTGTTGTTTGGGAAATGGGAGGTGGTTGGGGGTTAACGGCGGGCGGGTTGGGAGACTTTAGGGGGAATCCTGGAGAAGCCGTCGACCGGCGAGTGCCTTGAGGCAAGCCCCCTGGCCGCGGCCTTCCAACGCCCGTTCCACGTGGTCGCGTAACCGTTCACGCGGCCATGGACTTCCGGCCGCGGCCACAAGCTTAAAAAGGTGTAGCGAACCCGACCGGGCCATTGAGATCGATATGAAGAATGTCCGAGAGGGGGACGGTCAGAGACTGCTGTGGGCTGGCGGTGGACAGTCGGCCGAGTTCGGCCAATTGCGGTCATTGATCGTGTCGTGTTCCAGGACTCTTTTGACTCCATCAACAGACGCTCAAAGCGGTCGAAGGGCCGTTGGCCCGCGCAATAGCTATAGTGCGATAGCTCACGCGGCGCTCTTCCTTAGAAGCTGTTGCGAAATTAGTTCATGCAGGGCTTTCGCCTAAGATGAGGCGCGTTCATATAAGAACCAAAAGAAAACCCCAACTGCTGCGCTGGGGTGATTGAGCGGTAAGCTATTGCCCAGAAGTGTCAGAACGGCGCGCCCGGCAGGCCCGGATAGTAGGCACCGGCCACCATGCCGCCATCCACCGTCAACTCGCTGCCGTTGCAGTACGAGGCCTCATCGCTGGCCAGGAACAATATCGCGCGCGAAATTTCCACCGGCTCGCCGATGCGCTGCAGCGGGACCTGGCGATAGTCCTTGTTCAGTTCGTCCGCGGTCAGCCCACGCGGGTTGGCCATCTGGGTATTCATGCCGCCGGGATGGACCGAATTGACGCGCACGCCGTGGTGGCCAAGTTCCAGCGCCGCCGCCTTGGTCAACCCGCGTACGCCCCATTTGCTCGCCACATAGGCGGGAAATGCATTGACGCCGCGCATGCCATCCACCGACGAGATGTTGACGATGGAACCGGCACGCTGCGCCTGCATCAGCGGAGCCACTGCACGGATGCCAAGGAAGGTGCCGAGCAGGTTGATCGACAAGGCGCGCTCGAACTCGCCTGTGGAGAGATCGGTGATGGCGCCGAACACCAGCACCGCAGCGTTGTTGACGAGCACGTCGATGCGTCCGAAGCGCTCGATGGTCTGCTCTGCCAGTTGCTGCCAGTTGGCTTCGTCGCTGACGTCGAGGCGGTGGTAGCAGGCCGCTTCTCCCAGCTTCCTTGCCAGCGCCTGACCATCCCGCTCCAGCACATCGGCGATCACCACCCTGGCGCCTTCCTGTACGAACAGGCGGCAGGTTTCGGCGCCCATGCCACGTGCGCCACCGGTGACGATGGCGACCTTGTTGGCCAATCGATTCATAGTTGTTTCCATATTGGTTAAGAAGTCAGCCCCAATAGGCCTGGCCACCGTCGAGCGGGATGGTGGCGCCGGTCAGGTAGCCGGCATCGCTGCCGACCAGAAACACCACCGCCCGGCCGATGTCCTGTTCGCAGTGGCCAACGCGGCCAAGAGGGATAGTCTTGAAGAAGGCGGCAGCCTCGTCCGAGCGAGCGGCGATCCAGCCTTCCATGCCGGGCGACAGCGCATGCGGCGCGATCGTGTTAACGCGAATGCCATCGGCTCCCCATTCACAGGCAGCAGCCCGGGTAAGCGAACGGATCGCCTCCTTGACCGCGGCGTAGGCACCGTAACCGGAGGCATCCCAGCGCACCGCCGCCGACGAGGCGAAGTTGACCACTGCACCGCCCCCCTTCAGGTATGGGTGGCACGCGCGCATCAGGCGCAAGGTTGCGAGCGGGCCGGAATCGATGCCTTCGACAAAGGCTTCGTCGCTCACGTCCAGCAGGTTGCCCAGCGGCACCACCTGCGCGTTGTTGATCAGGATGTCGATGCCTCCGAAGGTCTGTGCCATCTTGGCCACACAGCGCTCGATGTCTTGCTTGACCATCACGTCGCACAGAAACGGCCTCGCGCGGCCACCACGACGCGCGATTTCGGCGCAGGTGGCTTCCAGCTTGCTCAAAGTACGTCCGACAACGGCCACCGAGACGCCCTCCGCCGCCAGCGCGTAAGCTATACCCTGCCCGACGCCCTGACCGGCGCCAGTGACCAGGGCAACTTTGCCCTGCAGATTTGCTGCCATGTTTTGGCTCCTGCTGTTGGAAAAATGGTGATGGTGAGATCCGGTTCAGGAGGCTGGCGCCTCAGCTAGCGAGGGGGCGCGGCCGGCGAATAGGGTTCGGACTGTCGCAGCATCCAGTTGCAGCGCCATGGTGGAAGTCACCACGCAGCGGGTGGAGATGATCTTCCAGGCGCCATCCAGCTTGCGGTATTCGTCTTCGTAGTAGGCACCGAACTGGGTTAGCGTGCTGGTATGTGTATCGATCTGCTGGTAATGCAGTCCCCAGGTGCCGTAGGCATGGTCAGCATCAGCCACGGTGAGCTGCGGGTTGACTCCGTGATGCATCTCGACGATGTGTTCGTGGCAGCCGAGCCGCTCGAATAGCTCGACCAACTGATCGCGTTCGTGGAACACGCCGAGGCGGCCGTAATCGATCAGTACCTGGCCGCTAGCGAAGCAGTCTCGCACACCTTGCGGGTCTTTCTGGTCGCAACAGAAGAAATAGCGTGCCTTCAACTGGCGGATCGCTTCCAGATCCTCCAGCTTGCGCAGGCGCTGTTCCAGCTCGAGAGAGGGGCTCATGAGGTCTCCTTGACGGCCGGTACATCCGACCCATGGCCGGCACGCTAACCCAGCCACCACGCCTGGCGCTCCCCCGTTCGGACTAGCGAGCATCTCCGTAGTCCGCGCGGACGATGAGTATGACGGCAGCGCCGTCCTACCATCGGCTCGACCTCACGCAGCCCCCGACAAGGAGACCCCGATGGACGAATTTCTCGAGCTCGAACGCGTCCGCCAGCTCAAATACCGCTATTTTCGCGCGCTGGACCGGCACGACTGGGCGGCGCTGGCCGACTGCCTGGCCCCCGAGCTGAACACCTGGCTGGATAGCGGCAAGTACAGCTTCGACAGCCGCGATGCCTTTATCGCCGGCATCCGCAAGCTAATGGACGACGCCACCCTCCTGACCAAGCACCAGGGCCACCACCCGGAGATCAAGCTGACCGCGCCAGACCGTGCCAAGGGCACCTGGTATCTGGAAGACCATGTGATCGACCTCGCCAACAGCTGGATGCTGCACGGCACAGCCTTTTACGAGGACGAGTACGTAAAGCGCGATGGTGAGTGGCGCATCATCTCCACCGGCTACAGGCGCGTATTCGAAACCGTCACTGCCCCTATCCCGGACACGTTCAAGGTGACCGCCAATATGTTTGCCCCCGCCTGACAGCCGAAAGGAAAGCCAACCATGGAAAAAGTCGTCTACATCGTATGGCGCGACCCGCGTGACGGCGTTGAGCAGTTTGCCCAACGTCTGCGCGGCGAATTACCGGAGAAATTGCTCGCGCTTGGTGCGCGTGGCGTACAGGTGAAGTGGCGGATGAGGCGGTAGCGCCAGCCACCGGACTACGTCAGTCCAACAGCCAGCCGCTGATGGACGGCCTGGTCAGCGTGTGGATGAACAGCGCAATCAAGCCATTCCGCCAGCCGTTCGACGATGCGATCGGGCAGGCAGTGGCGCGCCAGGCAGCCTATCTGGTGACCGAATCGCAACCGATCCGCAACACACGTTTCCCGGCTCGCCTGGGCGAGCGCACCGAAGGCTTTGCCCAGCTCGCCTTTCTCAAGCGCCCCCCTCGGCTGACACCGGAAGCCTGGCTGGATATCTGGCACAACCACCACACCCAGGTAGCGATCGACACGCAGGATAATTTCCTTTATGTGCAAAACGTGGTGGTGCGCCCGCTGACCCATGGCGCACCGGCAGTGGACGCCATCGTCGAGGAATGCTTCCCGGCCGCGGCGATGACCAGCCCGCATGCGTTCTTCGATGCGGTCGGGGATGATGTAAAGCTACAGGACAATCTGCAGGCCATGATGGATAGTTGCCACCGTTTCATTGATTGACAAGATCGACGTGCTGCCGACCAGCCAGTATGTGATCAAGACGGCGGCGGGTTGATCCGCTCGCCGGCTTCGTACGGTGGACCGCCCCAACAGGGCGGGCGCAACAATGGCTTCATCTCTCGAACACGGCGACCATGCGAGTCTGCCCAACCGTGTGCCTAAGAGTCTGATCCGGCTTGGCTTGCTCGGCCAATCAACGGAGATTACCTAGGGAATCTACTCGGCATCAGACAGCTTTTAGCAACTCGTTGCGCTGCTCCGCCCATTTGAGAAGAGCGTCCAGAGCGGGACAGAGTGCTTGTCCCCAATCAGTCAACCGGTATTCCACCTTGGGCGGCACCTGGGCATAGAGCTTTCTTGCCACGATCCCGTCCGCCTCCAACTGGCGTAGCTGCTGCGCGAGCATCTTTTGCGAAATACCAGGGATGAGCTTCTCCAGATCAGAGAAACGCTGCACCTTGCCATCGAAAAGGTGGAACAGGATGACCAGCTTCCAGCGCCCTTCCAGCAATTTAAGCACTGCTTCGACACCAACTGCGGCCGTGTCGGGGGTGTATTCCTTTCCCATAGGTAGGTAACTTACTTTTCCGTGCGTTCTTGTTCAATAGTAAGTTTATAGCGAAAATTCCTGTATCGACACTTTGCCATCAGAGGCTCCTTGCATGGACATTTCACTACCCGATGCGGTCTCCACTTTTTTTCAGGTGAGCAATGGTGCCGCGCCTTCATCGCTGCGACGTGCTTTTTCCGAAAAGGCCGTTGTCCACGATGAAGGCCAGACGTATCAGGGACACGAAGCAATCGAAACCTGGCTGGCGGAAGCGCAGCGCAAGTATGCCTATAGCGTAGAGCCGTTGACGTTCGTGCAAGACGACGCCCGCGTCACTGTCGTGGCTCAATATGCTGGCAACTTCCCCGGAGGTCTCGCCGACCTGAAACATGTATTCCGGCTCACGGACCACAAGATTGAATTTCTAGAGATCCACTGATGACCACGAACCGCGAACTCACGGGCAAGCGTGTGCTGGTCACGGCTGGCACGAAGGGCGTTGGCCGCGCCGTCGTCGAACTGCTCGGCGAACTCGGCGCGCGCATCCTGACGACGGCTCGTGCCAAGCCGGACTTCATTCCCGACGCCATGTTCGTCGAAGCCGACCTCACTACGCCGGAGGGTTGCGCCACCGTAGCACAGGCCATCGAAAACCGGCTGGGTGGCGTGGACGCCATCATCCATGTCCTGGGCGGATCGTCAGCCCCGGCAGGCGGTTTTGCCGCGCTGGATGAAACCGAATGGCAGAAAGAGCTGAACCTCAATCTGTTTCCGGCCGTACGACTGGATCGGGCGTTGTTGCCGAAGATGATTGAGCAACGTGCAGGCGTCATCATCCACGTCACGTCCATCCAGAATCGTTTGCCCTTGCCGGAATCGACCACGGCTTATGCTGCCGCCAAGGCTGCACTGTCCACGTACAGCAAGAGTCTGTCGAAGGAAATCACGCCTAAGGGCGTGCGCGTCGTGCGCGTGTCGCCGGGCTGGGTGGAAACCGAAGCGGCAGTTGCGCTGGCAGAACGGCTTGCCAGCCAGGCCGGTACGGATTACGAAGGCGGCAAGCAGATCATCATGGATGCGCTGGGTGGCATCCCGCTCGGGCGGCCGTGCAAGCCGGCGGAAGTCGCCGACCTGATCGCCTTTTTGATCTCGCCGCGTGCGGCGGCGATCAGCGGGGCAGAGTACGTGATCGACGGTGGAACCATTCCCACCGCGTAAGACTGATCCATCTGAACACCGACACGATTCTGCAGTACTCATCGCCCGGGCACCCTGTGCGTCCTGGTGTACCGCCGCCGGGTTGGGGCGTGCGCCCCGCGCCGCGGGAGCCGCTGCCATCCGGCTTTGACCCCTGACGCCTTTGGCCCGCGCGGGCCTGCGCGCTCCGCTTGCCGATGATGAAGCTGCGAGGGCGAGTCGTAAGGCTGTCGGTTTCCATCGCCGTTTTAAGGCGGTGATGGCGTCGAGCCCGTTGCAATATAAGAAGCGAATCCGATTGTTGCACGCGATCGCTGCTGGTTCGTAGTCACGACGGTGCGACGTCGATTGTCTTCAGCGACCCAGTTCAGCATAGATTAGGCTCGCCTGTTCGGTCTGCCATCCTCAAGTGACCTTGCGAAGGCCATCCAAAAACTTCGGGGCGCATACTCACCGCACAAACCAATGCCGCGGGACGGTCTGTGCCATAGCATCGAGGGTTCACAACGCACTTTCGGGAGAAGGAAGGCTGTCGACAGGCGCCGAAAAATCTCCCTCACGTATCGCTTTCCGTTTTGTAGCCGATCCAGTTACAGAGTGTCGAGTCAACCGGGATGTTCCAGTGCCTGATATGTGGTCGTCAAGGGACACTGGCAAGCTGGGTGCAACAGGCTGTTTAGGGTCGAGGGTGTGTGAAAACGTCCCGATCACCTAGACTGGATCAACTCATTCAGATTGGGGGGACCGGATGAAGCGATTCATAGAGGGAGAAGACCGCAAGCAAGCTACGCTGCTTCCAGAATGCCTCGATGATTTCATCGCCGAGGATAACCCTGCCAGGATCATCGACGCGTTTGTTGAAGAGTTGGATCTCGAGTCGCTCGGGTTCGAAGGTGCCAATCCTTCGACTACAGGTCGCCCCTCATATCATCCTGCCGTCCTCTTGAAGATATACAT
>NZ_KB903054.1:0-1847 GCF_000379565.1 Cupriavidus sp. UYPR2.512
GGGGATGGGGGCGACCATCTCATTACAGAGCCAGCGCTCCAGTCGTTGTGCGTAAACGTCAGCCCATCCGACCCCGGATTTATGCAACAACGCCGGTCCGATAGACATCTGGCCGCCCCTGCGCATCAAACATAACGCCCCGGAAACAGTTGCAGTGCGGACGTTATGTTCAATCAGCATTTTTACCCGCCCTATTCGGCACTTTGAGCAACGGTAATGGTTCGCACTGCCAAATTCTGTTTGTAGTCGTCGCATATTGTTGCCACGCTCCTGGCCGGCGACGGAACGATGATTGGGAAACGAAAAGATTTTGAAACAGCAAGGCGCAGAATTTTTTCTTTTGCACCTCTTGAAGACCTGTTTTTTCTCAACCGCAGAACTGCCTGCGCCCCTCACGGCGACACTATGGATGTCCGGAAATCTCTATGCGTCCGTGAAGTCCGGATTTTTACGCAGGTCATATCGCAGACCGAACGGTTCGTTGGTACACAGACATTGCTGCGCAAAACTACGTAGCATGCGAACCACCCCGCCTTTGTAGGGTATCCACTGCGTCGCGACGTCAGCAAGATTTCCAAAACTTCCGGCGCCTGCAAGCTGGAAGGTATTGCTTCGAAAATATAGAGATAAAACAAATGCTAAAGTCCGAATGGGTTGGTTTAGCTGCGACTAGCTTAGTTTTACTATCCGGTTGCGGGGGCGAAGGGGGCGACGATGCTAAGTGTTCAGACTTTAGGTATCAGGAGGATGCCCAGCAAGCCTACCGTGCCGGCGCTAAGCAGTTAGATGGGGACAAGGACGGTATCGCCTGCGAATCATTACCCCATCGTCCCAGCCAGCCGAGCCAGCCGAGTACACCCACAACTTCATACACATCGAAAACTTTCCTCACTGCTCACGGTACCTTAATCGAACTTGCTGCCCGAAGCGGGGGATATTCATTCAGCTATGCCGACGTGAATGGTGGAGCAGGTGGCGCCACAGGCCCTGTGGCTGAGAGTGCTGCCGGCGGTGGACAGGAAGTTTCGGCGGTTGGGCGTGCGGTGCGCTATTACCGAACATCGGACGGGTTCCTGTTGGCGTGGGCGCCGGCACTTGGGTCGCTTGGACCGGCACCTGGAGTAGGCGTGGAAGCGACTGGTAGTCCGGCCGCACTTTCCGACATTGCCGGCACTTACAAGGTTCTGGGTCAACGCTGTTTGAGCGATACGTCGACGTGCAACTCTGTCGCTGCAACAGCCCGAATCAGTTCCAACGGTGCTCTACGCCTGTGCATTGGCGCAGAATATTCGGACACCTGTACCCCCGGTATTTCTCGGACCTTGAGCCCTGCCAACACCATTCTGTCCACGACGAACGCATGGAGCGTCGGCAGCTCAGGTGAAAGTTTAGTAGTTTCCGCGACGCGAGGCACTATCGCATTCTCTTACCGAGACGTTCAGCTTGACACCAGCCAGCAACCGATCAGCACAGACAATTTCACGTTCTTCGGGCAGCGTGACAACTTTACAGCCAACACCGTGCCATCCGCCAGCATGCTCAGCTTTGATGTGAACGGGCAAGTGAAGGCCACGGTGCCGGATGCCAACGGTTGGGCTGTAGGAGCAAATAAACCGTTACAAGGCTTCTTTCAGGATGGCGCGGGCAATACGTACTTGCAAAGCACCACTGGACAGCTTGTGACATGGACCGTCGGCAGTGGCATGCAAATCTATAGCAAGCCGTGAGCTACTGCTGCATACGGGACGGGTAAAGAGAGGTGGCACCGTTTGTTCGGACAGGGATCCGGAGTTTTTAAGTGGAAGCGCTGGGGCAGTCAGGCTGCCGATTTGATCGCTGGCAGCGTG
>NZ_KB903055.1:0-1811 GCF_000379565.1 Cupriavidus sp. UYPR2.512
GGCAGCGAGCCCGGAAACGGCAGATCGCCTCGGTCAAGCACGTCAATAACCATGGTTGCCCCGGGGTGGCACAGATGACCAACATACTCTCGGTAGAGGGCTTGGGAGACAACCGGATAAGCATGCTTCAAACGATCCTCGGGTGCCAATTGTTGGCTGGTGCCCCCAGATGATTAACGGTTCTTCGTTGGTCGGCAGGAAGGCTTCGTGTTCCGAGTCGGAACACGAAGCTTAAAGTTCTGAAGCAGCATCACTCGACAAAGGCGGGTCGTGCCGGTGTCCTTGATCAGACTTGAATCGCAGCTGAGTTAGTGAAGAATATCTAGCGTCCCGCGGGTATCTGGGCGAGCGCGTCCAGGGCGTAGAAGGAGCTCGCTTACAGGAGCATGTGTGCGGGCAGGGCTGCACAACGACAACAGCTTTGCGGTGCAAGGTTGCGAACTCGAGCCTCGACGCCCTTAATTGGGTCACCCTCTTTGGGCGGGCTGGTTGGTCGTGACGCGCTTGGCGCGACAGATTTCAAAAGCCGAAGCGGGGACCTAGCCCCTTGTCTTAACGCGGATGGCCACTCCAACTGAGCCCTTCACCGGAATAGCGCGCTTCGAAAACTGGAGCGACAGCGGCCCTTCGACCCCGAACTACGCACATCTTGACTTGGCCGAGTCCATGCAACGGCGACCAGAATGTTCTTATAGTCCTCGTAGCAGTGAACCCGTCCGCTGCCCCGGGCGGACTGCTACCTAGCGACTGAACGACCGTAGCTATCGGTACAAATTGCACCGTGACAACAATGCCTGAGGCTTGGAGTGGCGAGAACATTCTCCGAGTACGCTGGCACGCGCACCCTGTGCGGTCTGAGTGGTCGCGAACCACTGTTCAAACGCACGTGCCAGAGCTGGCGCAAGCTGGTGCTATCGAACGATGCCATCCGTGGGCACACCTCTCAGTTGTATCAGGTCACCCAGGGCGTGCATGCCCCCGGCCTCGTAGCGTCTCCGTTAGAGACCCGGCGGGCGCTGGCGACACGATTGCGCCTTAGCCTGAGGCAAGGTCACAAAGTTTGTACGATTCCGAGTTGCAAGGCCTCTGTAGGACCCCCGCGCTGACTTGTCTAGCGCCGGCCGCTGCCGCAAACGGACAATTGACGGTGACTTTGCTTGGTTCGGAGCACCTAAATCGGACAATATTGGTGACCTTACGAGAGACCGCCTGCAGCGCTGCGTACAATTGGGTGACCAAACTATAGCGGGGAAGGGCAATGACGGCAGGCTACATGGCCCCTTCACGGTCATCGCAGACAAAACTGACGTCCGTACAATTTAGGCGACCTTATGGTTGGCTCAGGCTTGCTGTTTTGGCCATCTCGACTTACCTGCGAAGCCGCATTCGGATGACGGAGGGCTGCAAGGCTGAGTGCGCGAGAGCGAAGAAACCCGTTTCGGGAGGAGGGGTTGGAATGGCAGCAGTCCGTTCACTAAGGACGGGCAGTCTCCGCTGCAGCGGGCAATCTCGGCACGTTGCATCCGGGTACGCGTCAGATTGCCTAAGCCTTAATTCACCACCGAATCAAAGTTACCCCTGTAGGGATGCATGCTTCGGCCATTCGTAGTTTGGGTTCCCCCGCCCCCGGACAAGTGGTGAAGTCTCAGACTTGGAGAAGACTGGCATTTACGCCGAGGCTGATGTTTGCCGCAAGGTTAAGAGGTCGGGACGCCCCCTAGTGCAATGTTCCATTCTGTTTGGAACTTAAGCGGCGGTTGGCACGAATGACCTTCTGTAGGATGTCGCGAGCGCTCTTGGTCCAGATGAAC
>NZ_KB903056.1:0-1802 GCF_000379565.1 Cupriavidus sp. UYPR2.512
CCAGCTTCACTGGCGTTGCTTGGCGGCCTCGGCTCATCCCACCATGATATCCGAGGCGATTAATTATTCAACCTATTTACGGGATGTTGTACTAGTTACGTTTGGTGTAGAACTCGATACCCTGATTGACCGCGCAGGTGTAGTCAGAATTCCCAGCAACCCTGAAATAACCAGGGAAAGAAAAAATTTCAGTCGCCACCGAGATGGTCTGATCGGCTCTTAGGTTATAGCGAACAGATAGCCAGTTTGGGTTCCAGAATGTGGATTGGAAGCGCTGGTCACCATAGGTGCTGACCGTCGTGCGCTCGTCGGCGAAGTATAAAGACCCGTCGCTCAAGACCTGATAGGTATTGATCTTTAGACCACCGCGCGTGCTGCCTTGCATCGTTGTATCACCCGCTGGTGCGCACCTTGTCAGATCGACCGTCACCGAGACGGTCGCGCCACGATTAAGGACGCTTATTACATCGGCGAGACTTGAGAGTTGTTCTGTGGATTCTGCGTGCGCTGACATTGCCGGAATGATAATTGACAGCGCGATAAGCATTTTCTTCATGGAATAACCTCGGGATTTCTTTCGCGTTCGCGGGACTTGCTGGCCATTTTGGCCCAATGATACTGGGCCGGCCCTGATCTGCGTCAACGCCAATCGAATGTTGCATGGATCGCGGTGCGGACGAAAATTGCACCTCTTTAGAGCGCTATCACGCATAGTCGTGATCTTGCCGCGCTCGATGGTAACCCGCCATTTCATGGACTTGCCTTTCGTGGCGCTAAATACCTCGAATCGGCAAACTCGTGTCCTGGTCATGCAGCGCCGTGACCGGTATAGCTGCTGACCAGTATGGTGTGGGTCCGGTTTCCCCAAGGCAGAGCCTTGAAATCCGTCGAATATGCCGATGAAAATGAAACGTACGGTGTTTAACGTACGGTGGCGTCTCAAGGCTGCTGCCTGCGGGCCGACGCCAGGCGCTCGTCCGCACTACGGGGAACTCCTCCGCAAAAACCTCGGCCATGAGGCACGGCTATAGTACTAGGAACAAACTGGAGGCTGCCCTTCGCGATAGCAGCACCAACCGTGCCACCCATTTGGCTCACATACATACTCACTAGCCGAGATTGGTTGAGCCGAACCAACCAAGATCACGGCTACGCCTACTAACATCGCGCTCATAACTTTACGCATAACACTTACTCCCTGAAGATCAATTTACACCTTATTACTTTTCCTCACCATTTAATTAATATTCCAGCGACAATCGAATTGTAAGCGAAATCCATGCCAACAACCCAAGCCCCCAATAGAAACCAGAAAGCTGTGGAGGTCATTAAAGCCATTGACCGATAGCGCTAACAGACAAAACAGACAATGCTGCCAATTTCTGTCGCCGCTACAACAAAATCGCTTCATCCTGATTAGAGTCAGTTTGAAAATTCAAGGACGGGCGAATCTGCGTAGCAGAAGTCTGCCCATTGCGATATAGACCACATTGCCTCGGACACGTCGGGGCGCCGCTCGTAGTCCCTGCCCAGATGACCTCGCTCCACTCAACCTTCCTGCGTCGGCCTCGCTGGACCGGCTTAACAGTAGGAAACTGGCTCGTCTGACAAAAAATGCGCGGGACCTGGCTGAGCCGCTATCCATAGACGAACAATAGAATTGCCTATTGGAGATGCGGAGTCTTAGTCGATCCTGCGAGTGGCAATGTAAAGTGGACCCCTCTGTCAAGACAGCTTTCAACCGAATTTAAGCTGCATCTATTTCTTCACACGCAGCAGAACAGCGCTGCCCTGGTTGTGCG
>NZ_KB903057.1:0-1773 GCF_000379565.1 Cupriavidus sp. UYPR2.512
AGCAGGGCGGCGGCCCCTCGAACCTCGTCACCTGTCAAGCGTTCTCGGCGCCAATTGCGATTTTATTTGGCGGCTTATCTTGGGTGGATTGCGTCCACAACTCCCATACCGGTCCGATATGCCACAACTGGTGCCTGCAAGACCTCCGCTAACTGACAAACGAGTGCGCTCGCGCCTTGCGCGCCGCCTCCAACAAATATCATTGGAGAAACTGAAGCGCCTAGCACCTTGGCCGCCTCTTCGATAGCCTCCTCGTCCAGAGGAGGCTCGTAGGGAGGGGGAAGTTTGAACTGTGGATTTGCGGGAGCCTTGCTCGCCAGCACGTCCATTGGAATCTCAAGTCCAACTGGTCGAGGTCGACCTGACAGCATCTGGTGAAAGGCTTCGCTGATCAAGATCGGGATTTCTGATGGAGTGTTCGCGCATGCTACCCATTTGCTAAGGGAACGCAAGATCGAGAGCTGGTCATTAATTTCATGCAATTCACCCCAACCCTTGCCTATTGCGGTTGAGTTTATCTGACCAGTCAAGCACATCAGCTTTGCGTTAAGTGCGTATGCCGTTGACATCGCGGCCGTTGCATTGAGAAGGCCCGGCCCCGGAACAACGTTGAATACTGTGGGCGAATCGCTGGCCAGAGCATGGCCAAGTCCCATATACGCCGCGCCTTGCTCGTGCCGCGTGTGGATAATTCGGAATTTTTCTTGATGATCGTAGAATGCGTTATAGAGCCAATCGTTCTGCATGCCAGGCAGGCCGAATACTGTCTTTATTCCGAGATTGTGCAAAGAAAGAACCGCTGCCTCCCCCCCGTCATAGCTCTCATAGTCTTCAACCCTCCTGAATCGTAGCCAATAAAGTGAGTAAGCGCGTATTGTCGCCTGGTGTACCAACCGTGATTCTTATGCAGTGCGGCTGCGGGACGTACCATCACCCCGTGCCCAACCAGGAGCGCTGTCAGTTCCTCAGCGTTGTAGCCTTCGGGACAGCGCACCATGAGGAAGTTTGCCTGGCTTGGCGTCACTTCCAGTTTCAGTGCGTTCAGCCCAGCCGCGAGCCTGCGCCGCTCGACATGGTTGTTATCGACGGTACGCTGCAAATGAACTATATCCTCCAACGCGGCCATTGCCGCTTCCATTCCTGCTGTGTTTAGGTGGAAATTTCGTTTCCGATTTTGCACTTTCCGTGCTATCCGCTGGGGCGCGATCCCATAACCAATCCGCATACCAGCCAAACCATAAGCCTTAGAGAAGCTATGAACAATCACGATATTCCGATCGTCGAGGACATGCCGGATAGCGTCAGGAAGGCTCTCTTCCGTAGCGAATTGATAATACACCTCGTCGTAAATGACGGTGACATTGTCAGGTATTTTATCAAGAACTCCACTTAATACATTTTCTACAAACCACGTGCCGGTCGGATTGTTGGGATTGCAGAGATATAGCAGCGCGGTATTCTTGGCAACCTTGCGTAAGATCGAATTGGTGTCCAAACGGAAACCGGGTTCAATAAGTGGCACCTTGTCTATCTCGCATCCCTTACTCAATAGAGATTTTGAGTATTCGCCAAAGCACGGCGGGCAGATGATGGCCCGTTGACCAGGTTGCATAAGCGCATCTTCCACTAAAGATAGGACCTCGACACCGCTGTTAGCCGAGAAAAATTGTGCACCTGTGAGGCCCCTACCATGAAACGCAGCTAGTGCAATGTTCCATTCTGTTTGGAACTTAAGCGGCGGTTGGCACGAATGACCTTCTGTAGGATGTCGCG
>NZ_KB903058.1:0-1791 GCF_000379565.1 Cupriavidus sp. UYPR2.512
GACCATCTGGCAAGGCCTGCAGCGAGTGGTGGATTTCGCCGCCGGTCTCCGGTATGCCCGTGAACTTGACGACTGAGATGTGTGTAATCAAATGGATTCAAGGACCTCCGTTGCGCGGCATCATCCTGTCCGGCATTGAGTTGATGCAAATGATTCGCGCGCAGATGAACGACTAACGGGCTTGCCAAAACTGTTGGCGGCCAGTTCTATCCTCTGGTGCTGTAAGCAATCCTACTCGTATAGAACCACAATCGCCTTGGCCTTATTGCGACAGAACCCATCCAGACGTGCTGCGCTATGTCAGCTCTGACGGGCCTCCGTCATGGACCGCATACGATTGATCCAAATCAAAGACTCTGCCACTTAGCGGGACTACGCTATCTTCGTAGCGAAGAAATGGTTTTTTCTTATTGGGCTCGCTTCAGAAAACGGAAAATAAAGCACGTTTAGCCCGAGGCCTTCGTTCGTTCGCGTTTATGTAACGTCCGGGAACGGACGCAAGGGCCGGAATTTTCCATTGCAATTTCTGGCTGTATCGCCACATCGACGGCGCTCAACCATTATCTGAAGGAGTGCCATGAATCTCCCTCTCAACCTCTTCTTCCGCCGCATCGCGGCCTTGTTGGGGGTCAGCGTGCTATTGCTGACCACCGACGGGGCTTTGGCCGCCAATGCCACTATCAGCGGCCGGTTGGTCAAAGGCGGCATAACCTTTAACTATAGTGAGGTAAAGTACGGCGCTAACGGTAAAGGCGCGCGTGGCATCCGCATTTACATCAGCGGCGGCCACGACCAGTCCTACAAGTTCAACCCCAATCCGCACAACAATCCGTCGTACAACAGTAACCCGGGCCGCTTCTACCTAGAAGCGGCCAACGCGCTGGCGGACGCCTATCTCGCCAAGCATCCGAACCCGGCCTTCCCTCGTTACGGCTTCACGTCCACGATAAAAGACATCAAATACATCCACGAGCAACGATGATTGATGGCGAAATTATTCCCAATTCCACCGGTCTGCCTTGGATGTCTGCAGTTGGTTGGTATCGCCTGCGGGCCAAACCATCCGCCTCCCGATTACGCTAGGTTCTCTTGGGTGGTGCTGAAATGCTGAATTCGCGATAACGGCTTTTATCGCGAGGTTATTGGCCGGCCCAACGCGCGTTCGCATATCAAACGAAGGGCTGTCGGCGAATAAAGAGGCGGCCGGGCAGGGGCCCGGGTCTCTGCGCTCAGGCCGCCAGTTCCAGGCCGCCCTCGTCCGGGCAGGCCACCTGCGCCTGCTCGACCAGCGCCGCGGCGAAGTGGGCTTGGCAGGTTTGCCGATCTGTTAGCCCCACGCGCGGTTGGCACACAAACGTCTCAGCTCTTCGACGCGAGTGACAACGGCGGCAAGGGGATTAGAGTTGCTTTTACCTTGCCAACATTCAGGTTGGGCTGTGCACCTCCCGCTGCTAGTTCGCGAATCTTGTCGTAGATTTTCTCGAAGATAGCTTCACGTACTTCCGTTGGGGAGCGTCGCCATTGACCAGAACGATGGCTGCACAGGCCTGGTTGATAGCTGCCGGCTCCAATAGCTCACAGATTTGCCCCCGCGTTTTGCCCTGGCCGTATAACGTATGCGCGGGATAGGCCGTCAAACTTGTTTCGCGCAAGGCTAGTGTTCCGTCCCACAAATAACTGGCATTAGTCTTGCATACCGTTTCGGCATTTGGGAACGGAGATACCACGATGAGGACGGGCAGACCGAAGGCCGAACTGGTGTTGAGCGAAGACGAACGCGCGCAGTTGCAA
>NZ_KB903059.1:0-1786 GCF_000379565.1 Cupriavidus sp. UYPR2.512
ACAAGGCCGGATATACAGCTGCAACCCATCCTGTCGATGTCGGAACACACGAAACACTGGCGCAATCGGGGCGCGTTCATATACAACCAGTTGGCCCCCTTCTGGTCGAAGAATGGCGTCATCACGACGACGCGCTTCTCCGCCGCCTGCACAATACCGTGAAAAGCATGCTCTGTCGGCTCAAGGTCGGCTGTGCGCCAGCCGAGCGCAGCTAGGCGCTGCTCAAGGATGCTGGGTCTAGGTGGCTTGGTAAGAACGACCTGGACTTCGGTCTGGTCGCGATGCACTGCCGTGGCATAGTGCTCGATGCAGTTCAGCGCGAAGGCCAGCCTTCCGAAGCGACCGTGGCAAGTTCCCTTGGGCTTGTAACCGGGCGGCGCAGGCTCCACTAGTCCGATTTCGCCGGCAATCCGAAGCACTTGCGCAACCGCACCTTCCTCGGTCACGCCCAACTGCGCCAAGTCCACCAAAGACCGCACCGTCTGCACGGAGGTCGGAGGCAGCTGCGCCCAGGCGTCGAACAGCGCAGCGGCCAGCCCTGCATGCCGGCCCAGTGCGCTGAGCACTTGCTGTTCGAAGGCCGTGAGTTTCGACGACACGGTGGCCAGCTATTTCGAGATGAAGTCGAAGTAGCCGTGAATCGACCCCTCGCGCGTATCCAACCGAGGCCGCCCGCCCACGGACCGAAGAACGGAGCGGGACAGGAGCTTGTTGCCCGCCACGCACGAGGTCTCTGGCACCATGATGCAGTCCGGGCAGGCACCGCCTCGATGGGTGCATAGTGAGCCTGTACCGCAGAGCGTGGCCTTGGTCCCGAGCATTGCCGATAGCATTGAGTTGCCCGAATTGCGCCAGAGAGCCGTCAGGTTTCCCAGGTCCATCGTGGTTCCGTTTCGGTAGACCACGAAGGCCAAGTCTGCCGGGAAAATGTATTCTCCCAGCGAGCCAAGGTCTAAGCCCGAGTATTCGCTCACATATTTCATCAGCAGGTGAGCATAGCTATGGAGGAGCGTATAGACATAGAGATAGGCCGGCGGGGTGTCAGTCTCCGGGAGTCCGTCGAGGAATGGCCCCATTGGACGCGCCACGCTCAGAATGCCAGCCCCGAGCTTCTCACCCTCCTTCAGCGTGAACATGTCCGGGCAATTCAGGCTTTGCAGCCACTGCAGCACAACCTCTTCTTTCAGTCGAACGTACAACGCTTCGTTGCCCTGCTGGACGACATAGATGGGAAACTTACTCGCGTCGTTGTTACGCACAGGGGGAAAGAGACGCAATCGGACAGGCATGTCCATGCCTCTCTTGTCGCGAAGCACAGGCGTCGAGTCCATTCGCGAGTAGCCAAAGCTGAAGCGGCACAAGTCGAACTCCCGGATGAGCCCCATGTCTGCAAAGCCCAATTGGTCGAGCAGTCCCCTCGTCTCATTCTGAACGGCTTCTGTCTTGGCATTGCCATCCGGGGATAAGTCTTCATCCAGTCGCGCGAAAGAGACGTATGGCTTCTTTCCGTTGACGCGAGTTTCCACGTCCAGCCGCGTGCTCTTAAGAGCGGCGTGCTCAATGGCCAACCGCACCGGATCGTACTTCGAGGCAAACCTGTTCTGCCTCTCCCTCACAAGAGAACTCACTGACAAGGGCAGCTCAACTTTGGGCAGCAAAATCTCCCTCTCGCGCAGCTCTTTGATGACGGCTTCCCTAGTCTTACTGTGTCATAAATGTGCCATACTATAAACTTCTTGGCACAGTTCATGAAGAGCGATGAGCGCGAGCGAGCGATTTGAGCAAT
>NZ_KB903060.1:0-1766 GCF_000379565.1 Cupriavidus sp. UYPR2.512
CCCTTGGGGCCCTGCTTCACTTCAAAACTGACCTTCTGGCCCTCCTGAAGCGATTTGAAGCCATTGCCCTGAATCTCGGAGAAGTGCGCAAACAGGTCCTCGCCGCCATCATCCGGCGAGATGAACCCAAAACCCTTCGCATCGTTAAACCACTTCACGGTACCTGTTGCCATGTTCTGAATGTTCCAAGAAAAACGAGATGAAGATGACGCCGTCGGCCTGCGCCAGACGTCCGCCTATCTTGTATCACAGTTGATCGGCAGCAGACAAATCCGGGTTGTTTTTAACGGCTCTGCTGATCTGAGCTGAGCCATGACTTTGCCCGTGATCGGGCCCCTAACAATTTTCCAGTCAAGGAGCATGCCGGGATAAGCGCGGATTGGGCTATCCATAACCGGAGTTAGCCGCATACTGCCACGAGCCGGTAGCACAATTGCTTCGCTCTACGCGAGGCGACCACGAAGGAGGTGCGGGACGAAGCAGTACGCCAGGTGCTGGCCATCACCGAGCAACGAGATCGGGTACAGGCGCAATGCGACAAGCTTGCGGCACGCAACACAACGCTTTCAGGTGAGCTTGAGCTGCTTCAGCAAAAGGTTGCTGAGCTGCATCAGTCAGTTGCAGCTGAGAGAGTTGGCCGGGTTGCAGCTGAGGCGCACGCTGCGGAGTGGAGGGCCGAGTTCGAGAACACACAGCAGCTGCGACGGCAGGAGGCCGAGCTCGCAGCGCAAGCGCTCAATGGAGTCCAGCAACAGGTAGAGCAGCTCATGAGCGAACAGCGCCGCCTATTGGCGACGGCAGATGACTTCAAGCAAGCCGCACTTCGGGACAGGGTGGCGCGTGAAGGAGCTGAAAAGCGGGTGGCAGAGGTGCTAGGCCGCTGTGAGGCATTGTCACGTTGGCGGTTTGGCGATTTCAGGGATGCTGGGCGAGAATCGACTCAGAAAGCGGAGGACGGATTTTGGGTGGTTTCGGTAATTTCGCGCCAGCTTTCGAAACGATCGGCGAGGTGTTTGCGATAAAGCGACGCGCGCAGCAGATGGCGCTTGAGGGCAAAGTGCTGCCGGATCGGGCCGAAATTTGAGAGGAATGCCTGGGTGCGCGTCCGTTCGCGGAAACCGCGCATGCGGCGTTCACGCTCGCGTGTGGGCTGGTGACTGTTCTCGGCCCGGTTGTTCACGCGCGCGCTGGCTTTCACGAACACATGCTTGACGTTCGCCAGTTCCGGGATGTCGGCCTTAGCGGCCGGGTAGCTGCGCAGCTGATCGGTGACGATCTTGCGCAGCACCGGGCAGGAGTGCAGAACGCGCAGGAAGAAGCGTTTGGCCGCAGCCTTGTCGCGGCGCTTCTGCAGCAGGATGTCGAGTTCGGCGCCATGTTCGTCGACCGCCCGCCACAGCAGGTAAGGCTCGCCGCGCAGCGTCACGAACATCTCGTCCAGGTGCCAGGTGCAGCCCGGCTTGCGCCGGGCAGCCTTGACGCGACGGGCGAAGCCCGCGCCGAATTTATCGCACCAGCGACGGATCGTCTCGTAGCTGACCACGATGCTTCGCTCGAACAGCAACTCCTCGATGTCACGCAGGCTCAGGTTGGACCGGTAGTACCAGCGCACCGCGCAGCTGATGACCGCTGCAGGAAAGCGATGGCCGTGATAGAGCGAGTTCGTCTTCTTCATCGTCCGAATCTTACGCCACCCCTTCGCCAACGTGACAATGCCCTCCAGTCGATTGCTTGACGGTAGAGCGCCAGCCAGCCCTGATGATCCG
>NZ_KB903061.1:0-1765 GCF_000379565.1 Cupriavidus sp. UYPR2.512
CCCGGCATGCAAGTCATTGTGGCCGACTCCTACCTCTGGAACACCGTCGCAGAGCGACGTTGGGAAAATTTCACAGACTTCTCTCACTTTGCTTTCGTACACCCTGGCACTTTGTACGACCCGTTCTTTGCCAGCCACCCAGCCGTCCAGGTCAATCGGATTGACGGCGAGTTGCAGTTCAAGCTATCGCCGCCGCGGGAAATGGAAGGAATTCCGGAAGAGGCGCCGATGGGAGATTTCGACTACCGTTGCACGATGCCATATGCAATCAATCTGGAAATTAAGCTCTGGAAGGACAATTCCCGCTTCGTCCTGTGGACAACGGCATGCCCAGTTGATGACAAGACGTGTCGCAATTTCATGATCATCGCGCGGGAGACGGACGGCCAGCCGGATCACATGCACCTGGCATTCCAAAAGCGTGTGCTGGAAGAAGACCAACCGGTCATCCAATCCCAGTGGCCAGCCGAGGTATCGTCGGGGGAGATTTCTGTCGCCACAGACAAGGTCTCCATCCAATACCGCAAGTGGCATCGTGAACTCTGCCAGGCGGCGCTTCGTGGGCACGAAGAATTTAGGTCAGCTCTGCGCTCCAACGTCATCGACGAGTCAACGACTCTGTAATACGCACAAATAAGAGGAATTCCCTATGAAGCCAATGTTTCTTCTCGGTTGTGCAGGCCGAGGCGTGCAACCCTCCTCCTTGCAAGCACCCGTCTCAGAAAGCGAACTGCCCATCATGGAGCAGTTCCGGCTCCAAAAGGAAAGCGGGCTGTGGGACTTCGTCGACCGTATTCCAGCGAGCGATAAGGAGCTGGACGAGTACATCAAGGCCAGCCAACATTTCAATTTTCCGGTCTTGACCGGAAGCTGGACATACACCCTTGGCGTCGACGAGCCAACGATTAAGGCAAACATTGAGCGCACCCGCGAAGTGAATGCGAAGTACCACAACTTGATGGTTTGGGCGAAGCATGCTGACGGCCACTACGTCACTGATGAAGAGGTCGCAGCCTCGTACCTGGAAACGTACGACTACGCGCAAGCCCGCGGCATCACGATAACCTACGAAAGCCACGTGGACATGTGGTCGGAAGACTTCCGGCGCGTCCTGAAAGTTGCTGCGCTTGTCGAGAAGCGAGGCGTGCCCTTCAACTTCTGCATGGATTACAGCCACTGCATCTTCAAAATCGAGAATGAAGTCGAGCATGCAGTCTCGCAAATGCGGGGCGATGCAGACGCGATCCGCAAACTGGATCCCTTCAACGATGACAGCTTCGCAGACGACTGGCTCCAACGCAACATGGTGCATTGGACGCAGGTCCGCCCTGCTGCACCGAATGGTCCAGTGAACTGGTGGGCGTTTGAATCTGGTCCATGGGACGGGTTGGGCTATGACCGCCCCGGTCGCTCGATTCAATATCCTTTCAGCTTGCCGAAGCCGGCAGAGTGGCATACCGACGTCTGGCACGCACATAAGCTAGCCTGCACCAAGGAATTGGTTCGCAAAGTTATTGATCAATACTTGGCTACCGAGGACTCGAACATGCGGGTCATGACTATCGACAACATCAACTTGGGTGCCTACGGCCTTGGGTGGAAGTACAACATGTTCGCCGATAGCTGCCTGGTAGCGAAGTTCGTTCGCGAACTCTACGCTGAGCGTGCAGCAATTGCGGAAGCGAAGAAGGGAAAGACTAACAAGGAGTTTGTCGAGCAATACCGCGGCACCGTGTCACACTGATTTGCGCGCCGGACAATACCG
>NZ_KB903062.1:0-1762 GCF_000379565.1 Cupriavidus sp. UYPR2.512
TGTTACGTCGCGCTCAATTTGAGGTCCAACAGGGTGAGTTTGTCTCGCGTACGTTGAGAACGATTTCACGAACATCCCCGCGAACATCGCGAGACGCCGCGGGCATGAGATAGGCCGGTACTCCTCTGCTATCGTGAGACGGTTACCACACCCTCCACGAACACAGAACAGCCCGGCCTATGCTTCGGATCGTACATGCCTTTGTCTCGCTCGAACAGCATCTTCGCGCCATCGTCACCACGCCTAAGTCCTATCATCCCGGCCGCTGCCCACATTGCGGTCGCACCTGCCTGTGGGCACACGGCTTCTATGCACGCAAGGCTGATCGCAGTGAGGGCGGTACCCTCAATTCCGTGCCCGTGCCACGCTATTGTTGTGCCGCTTGCCGGCGTACCTGTTCTCGCTTGCCGCTGTGCATCTGTCCGCTGCGCTGGTACGGCTGGGCGCTGCAGCAGCTCGTGTTTGCCCTGATCTTCGTCGGGATGTCGCTGCGCTTCACCGCCGCCGTGGCCGGCGTCGATCGCCGCACCGTCCGGCGCTGGTGGGGCTGGCTCCTGCGTCGCAGTGACAACTTTGCCTTTGCCCTGCGAAGCCGCTTCCCAGAACTGGGCCGCACCGCCGATACCGCCGCATTTTGGTGCGCCTGCCTCGCCCTCATGCCGCTATGCCAAGCGATGGCCTGGCTCGACCTGGACGGCCTTGATGTCCCGTGATCGCATGATGGCAACACTGCGCGCGACACCCCTTCCGGCACGGTAACGGGCACCCCACACAGTCTGCCCACTGCCGCCGGCCCGATATTGGTCGTTTCATGACGTCTCGTTCAACTTCAACGTAGACTTCATGAACAACATCGATCCCGTGGCCCTGTTCCGGTTGTCCGTGCTCGGTCCCATCGTGAGCCGTGAGCGGCTCGAGCGCGGCGAGCTGCAGCTGCTGCTGCGTCAGCTCGCCCTTCAGGAGTACGCCATCCCCGGCTCGCGCCGCCGCCACATCGGCGAGCGCACCCTGCAGACCTGGTACTACGCCTGGCGGCGCGAGGGTGTCGCGGGCCTGGCCAGCCGGCCCCGTGCCGACACCGGCCGCTCGAAGCTGCCCGAGGCCGTGCAGGCCGCCGTACTGGCTGCCAAACGCGAGAACCCGCAACGCTCCATACGCCAGATCCGGCTGCTGCTCGAGTCCGCCGGGGTGGTGGCGCGCGGAACGCTCTCGCGTTGCGCCGTGCATCGCCTGCTCAAGGTTCACGGCCTCTCGCGCATCGTCGGCCCCGCCGTCGTTCCCCAGGAGAAGCGCAGCTTCGTGGCCGAGTATGCCGGCTCCATCTGGTACGGCGATGTCATGCATGGCCCAATGTTCTCGTTCGGCGGGGCACGCCGCAAGACCTATCTCGTATCGCTGTTCGATGATGCCTCGCGCCTGGTTGCGCACAGCGCATTCTGCCTGTCCGAGACGGCGTTGGAGATCGAAGGCGTTCTCAAGCAGGCACTGCTGCGCCGGGGTATCCCGCGCATGATCGTCGTCGACAACGGTTCGGCCTATCGCGCCGCAAGCCTGCAGACCATCTGCGCAGACCTGGACATTCGCCTGGTGCACTGTCAGCCGTACCAGCCCACGAGTAAGGGCAAGCTCGAACGCTGGCACCGCACCGTGCGCGATCAGTTCCTCGCGGAGCTCGATGCCACCCACATCCGCGACCTGGCCGACCTCAACTCCCGGCTGTGGGCCTGGGTCGAGCAGGTCTATCATCGCGAGCCCCACAGCT
>NZ_KB903063.1:0-1750 GCF_000379565.1 Cupriavidus sp. UYPR2.512
TGACCACCGCTGGAAACCGGTGGCCGTGATAGAGCGATCTCGTCTTCTTCATCCACGCATCTTACGACAGCGCTACGCCAACCTGACAATGCCCTCAGTACTCCAGTTTGGGTACGGCAATGGACCGACCGGACATGACCGGCAACTCACGCTCCTGCCAACGCGCATAAACGAAATATTCGCCGGCGATTTCCTGCACGAGCTGATCGCTCTGCCCGGGCGAGAGGGCGTGCGGCAAGCGGCCGACAGGAATACGGTAACGGTCTGCATACGCAATGATGCTCCGATAGCCGACAATTCCATTCAACACGGCGTGGGTTCTGGCGTCCGGCCACAAACCGGCGATCTCGTCCAACATGGACCGCGAGCCATCCGCCGGCGCCAGCATTTCCCGGATCCGGGATTTGGCTTTCGAAAGATATCCGGCGACATCCTGCAAAGCCAGCCTTTCCCACGTCTGCTCGTACGTTGCCCAGCGCGGATCCGCCGCGATGGTCCGAAGCAGCGAGACCGACCCGCCTTCAAGAATCAGCAAAGACTCTTTTTGCAGGAGTCGGGCCACGTGCTCATGCAAGAACGCATTGGCAGTCGCGGCGGCCAATTCCCCATCGGCGACCTTGCGATCCGCAATGTATACCCGCCGGGTAGAGCGGAGTTCGTCCACGGCAGGGCGGCCGCTTCCCACGGCGAGGTCGGGAAAGCATTGGATGCGATCCAGCACGATGACGGGAGCGTCGGTTTGTTCCGCAAGCGCAACGGATCGCCGTGTTTTTCCTGTCGTCGTCGGACCGACGATGAAATGCAGCCGCTTCATTCGACCTCGCCGGGAATCAGGTGGGGACGGACGTGGTTGAACGCCATTGGGAGCCACGCGGAGAAATCGTCGGGAGCCTGCGATATACTCGCGGCCAGCGCGTCCGGCGGAATATACATCCACTCGCTTACCTCCTCGGGAGCCGGCAGTGGCACGTCATCGCAGACGCCGATGAACAGATGGTCGATCTCGTTTTCAATCAGGCCGTGGCCGACATCGGCGCGATATTGGAAGACCGCTACCGGCTTCAATTCGCAGGCGATGCCCATTTCCTCCCCAAGGCGGCGGAGGGCCGCAACCTCGACTCGCTCGCCGGGTCGAGGATGCCCGCAACACGTATTCGACCAGCGGCCGGCCGAATGGTATTTCACGGCCGCACGACGCTGCATCAGAATCTCACCGTCACGATTGACGATGAAGACAGAAAATGCCCGGTGTAACAATCCTTGTTCGTGGGCGGGCAGCTTGAGGGCGGAGCCGATTTCGTTATTGGCTGCGTCGACGAGGATAAGATGTTCCTGGGGAGAGCAGGCACCGACCTGGGTGGTATCAATATCAGAGTCCAATTGCGTCAAATCATCCGGCATTAAGTTTCCTTTGTGTCAGGTTCCGTTGTTTTCATCTTGGAATGAAGAGCACGCGCGATGGCGCGCTCGCCGAGCCCACTACCGCCGCGCAGCAACCGCCGCACGCTTCACCGCCACTACCCCGGGCGCAGCGTGCGGACTTCCTGGTCGGCGATACCGTCAGCTTCACCGACCAACACCTGCGCGAACGCATCGGCGCCATCGTGCGCGTCAACCAGAAGACCGCCTCCATTGAGTGCGACCCGAACGAAGGTCACTGGCGTGTCTCCTTCGCGCTACTGCGCAAGGTCGTCGATCTCTGATTGCTTCGCCATTCACACGATAAGCATGCCTAGACCCAAGTCCGATC
>NZ_KB903064.1:0-69529 GCF_000379565.1 Cupriavidus sp. UYPR2.512
AGCACGAAGGTATTGCCGCACGCCAGCGCCACCGGGAACATCCACATCGGCACCATCACCGGGAAGTTGAACGGCGTGATGCCCGCCACCACGCCCAGCGGCTGGCGCAGGTTCCAGTTGTCGATGCCGCCGCCGATGTTGTCGGTGAAATCGGTCTTGAGCAGGTTGGGGATGCCGCAGGCAAATTCCACCACCTCGATGCCGCGCGTGACTTCGCCCCTGGCGTCCGAGAACACCTTGCCGTGCTCGCGCGTGATCAGCGCGGCCAGGTCGTCGTGGTGCTGGTCGAGCAGCTCCTTGAACTTGAACAGGATGCGCGCGCGGCGCAGCGGCGGTGTGTCGGCCCAGGCGGGGAATGCGGCCTGGGCGGCGGCGACGGCATCGGCCACGTCCTGCGCGGTGGCCAGTGCCACCCGTGCTGCGACTTCGCCGGTGGCGGGGTTGAATACGTCAGCCAGGCGCTGGCCGCCGGCGCGGCGCACGGCGCCGCCGATGAAATGGTGGATCTCGGCCAGTTGCCGGTTTTCTGCGATGCTCACTTGGGATTTCCTTCGATTGCCGCGGCACGCAAGTCAGCGCGCGCCCCGGCGTGCAATCAGAGAGGCCGGACCCGCAGGTCCGGCGGCAATGCGAAGCGGCGCGCGCTGCTTACTTGATGTCCTGCAGTGCCTTCTTCACCGTATCGAACATCTCGCCGATCTGCGCTTCGGAGATGATCAGCGGCGGCGAGAACGCCAGGATGTCGCCGGTGTAGCGCACCAGCACGCCGAGCTCCAGGCACTTCAGGAAGGCCTCATACGCGCGCGCGCCGGGCTGGCCGGGACGCGGCTCCAGCTCGATGCCGGCGACCAGGCCGTAGTTGCGGATGTCCTTCACATGCGGCGCGCTGCGTACGCCGTGCACCGCGGCCTCGAACACCGGCGCCAGTTCAGCGGCGCGGCCAAACAGGTTTTCGCGCTGGTACAGGTCCAGCGTGGCGATGGTGGCAGCCGCGGCCAGCGGATGGCCGGAGTAGGTGTAGCCATGGAGCAGCTCGATCGCCCCCGGCGCGGCAGCGTTGATCACGGTGTCATGCACTTCGCGGCGCACGGCGACGGCACCCATCGGCACCGCGGCGTTGTTGATCGCCTTGGCCATGGTGATCAGGTCCGGCGTGACCTTGAAGCGCTCGGCCGCGGTAGCCGCGCCCAGGCGGCCGAAGGCGGTGATCACCTCGTCGAAGATCAGCAGGATGCCGTGGCGGCTGGTGATCTCGCGCAGCTTTTCCAGGTAGCCGACCGGCGGCACCAGCACGCCGGCGGAGCCGGCCAGCGGCTCGACGATCACGGCGGCGACGTTGGACGGGTCGTGCAGCGCCAGGATGCGCTCCAGCTCATCGGCCAGGTGCGCGCCCCATTGCGGCTGGCCCTTGGAGAAGGCTGCCTCGGCGATATTCAGCGTGGCCGGCAGGTGGTCGGTGCCCGGCATCAGGTTGGCCGAGAACGCCTTGCGGTTGGGGCCGATGCCGCCCACCGCCATGCCGCCGAAGCCCACGCCGTGGTAGCCGCGCTCGCGCCCGATAAAACGCGTGCGCTGGCCTTCGCCGCGTGCACGGTGGTAGGCCAGCGCGATCTTCAGCGCAGTGTCGACCGACTCCGAGCCCGAGTTGGTGAAGAAGATGCGGTCCAGCCCCTGCGGCATGATCGCGGCCACCTTGGTGGCGGCCTCGAACGACAGCGGATGGCCCATCTGGAACGGCGGCGCATAGTCCAGCGTGGCAGCCTGGCGCGCTACGGCCTCGGAGATTTCCTTGCGGCAGTGGCCGGCGGCCACGCACCACAGGCCGGCGCAACCGTCCAGGATCTGGCGGCCGTCGTGGGTGGTGTAGTACATGCCGCTGGCCGACGCCAGCAGGCGCGGCGCCGCCTTGTACTGGCGGTTGGCGGTGAAGGGCATCCACAGGGCATCGAGATCGGGAATCACGGTCTTGGCGGCGTCCATACGTCCTCCTAGGGGGAATCAGGTCGGATTGGCGGGTGGCGCGCTGGCGGGCAGCGCGGCGGCAATGAGGGCCACTCTACCGGCGGCGTCTGGCCGACAAAATATACAGTCCGGACAAGACTGCCTTACCGTGCAGTTTGAACACGCCAAACCGTACAGGCAAGCGCCATCCGCTTGCCGCCGGCGCCTACCATGCCACGACCTGCCCTGGACAGCGGAGGGTCATGCCACGCTGCACTGCGGCAAATTTCGCTTTGCGGAAAACCACCGCGGCCTGGCCTGTCTCCAGCCGCTAAACTGTACAGGTTCACGCCTGCCAGAGTGCCTGATGCTGACCCTGACCCTGACCCGCAGCCGCCGCGACGGCGACACCCTGACCGAGCAGATCGTCGCCGGCATCGCCGCACTGGTTGAGCAGCGCGCGCTGCGCGCCGGCACCGCCCTGCCCTCGGTGCGCCGCTTTGCGCAGCACCACCACGTCAGCACCTTCACCGTGGCTGAAGCCTACGGCCGGCTGACCGCACTGGGCTACCTGGCGGCGCGCCCGGGCTCGGGCTATACCGTGGCGCACCGCCATGCCCCGGCCGGACGCGCGCGCGCGCCCCACTGGGAGGCGCCGGGACTGAACGCGGCGTGGCTGCTGTCGGATGTGTTCGCCGACCACTCGGTGCCGATCAAGGCTGGCGCCGGCTGGCTGCCCGGCGACTGGCTCAACGAGGAAGGGCTGCACCAGGCCATGCGCGCCTCGGCGCGCGTGCCGGCGGCGCAGCTGTCGGGCTACGGCCATCCCTACGGCTTCGCACCGCTGCGCGAGCATATCGCCGCCGGCCTGGGCCAGTACGGCATCCCGCTGCAGGCGCAGCAGGTGGTACTGACGCAGGGCGCCACGCAGGCGCTGGACCTGGTGGTGCGCACGCTGCTGCGTGCCGGCGATACGGTGCTGGTGGAATCGCCCTGCTACTGCAACCTCTTGCAGATCCTGCGGCTGGCGGGGCTGCGCGTGGTGGGCGTGCCGCGCTCGGCAGCGGGGCTGGATACCGAGGCACTGGACGATGCCATTCGCGCCCATGCCCCGCGCGCGCTCTTTATCAATACCGTGCTGCAGAACCCGACCGGCGCCAGCCTGAGCAGCATGAACGCCTTCCGCGTGCTGCAGCTGGCCGAGCAGCACCGGCTGCTGGTGGTGGAGGACGATATCTACCGCGAGCTGGCGCCGGCCGGCTCGCCGATGCTGGCGGCCATGGACGGGCTGTCGCAGGTGGTCTACATCAACGGCTTTTCCAAGACCATCACGCCGTCGCTGCGCGTCGGCTATCTTGCCGCCAGCCCCGACCTGGCCAAGGCCTTCGCGCGCACCAAGATGGCGGTCGGCCTGACCTCATCGGAAGTCACCGAGCGGCTGGTCTACTCGGTGCTGACCAGCGGCCACTACGGCCGCCACGTGGCGGCGCTGGCCGAGCGGCTGCGCGCGCAGCAGGATCGCGTGACGGAAAAGATGGAAGCCCACGGGCTGGAAGTGCTGCTGCGCCCGGAGGGCGGGATGTTCGCCTGGGCGCGCCTGAGCGAGGCCGTACAGGCGCGGCTGCAGGCCAGCCGCCGCGGCGAGCCGCTGCACGGCAACCGCCTGGCCACGCTGGCGCTCGAGCATGGCATCTGGCTGGCACCAGGGTCGTATTTCGAGCCGGACGAGACGGATTCGCCGTGGATCCGTTTCAACGTGGCCACGGGCGATGCGCCACAGCTGTGGCAGTTCTTTGACGGGCTGGCGCAAGCGCCGCGCGCGGCGTAGCCCCCGCGCAGGACGCAGGGGTCAGCTCCAGAGGCGCTCGACGAACCAGCCGGCGGTGGCGCAGAGGCCGAGCCAGGCGGTCAGGCAGATAGCGATAAATCGATAACTCATCTCGGAATGGACAACAAAGTCGTGAAGGCAGTGTGAATTTTTCGCTGAATCATACATTCATTCGTGAATGTATGTAAGAGTCGTGCGGATTTCCCGCTGGCACCCAGGGGTTATTTGTCTCGCGGGCAGCACACAAGGTACGCGCGAGCTGTCCCTGCAGCCATCAGGGACGCGGCCGCCCCAGCGCCGGGGCTCTGCTACCCTTGTGACTGCATTGCCCCACGCGGGGTGACGATTAGCTCTCTAGCGCTCAGCCGAACCCGACCATGCATAGCCACGACCTGTCCGTCTGGACCCACAGCCACGCCTTCGACGCCGGCAACCGCGCCGCCGAACGCGGCACGCGCCTGGTGATGGCAATCACCGCCGCGACCATGGTGGTAGAGATCGCCGCAGGCCTTTGGTTCAACTCGATGGCGCTGCTCGCCGATGGCTGGCACATGAGTTCGCACGCCCTGGCCATCGGCCTGTCGGCCTTCGCTTACGCCGCCGCGCGCCGCTACGCCGGCGACCGGCGCTTTGCCTTTGGCACGTGGAAGATCGAAGTGCTGGCCGGCTTTGCCAGCGCGGTGTTCCTGCTTGGCATCGCGGCGCTGATGGCGGCCGGCTCGGTCGAGCGGCTGTTCAGCCCGCAGGACATCCACTACCGCGAGGCCATGGCCGTGACCGCGCTCGGCCTGCTGGTCAACCTGGGCTGCGCGCTGATCCTGGGTGGCCATGCGCACGGGCACGACCATGACCACCATCACCACGGCCATGACCATGATCACCGCCACGGCCACCACCACGACATCAACCTGCGCGCCGCCTACGTGCATGTGCTGGCCGACGCCGCGACCTCGGTGCTGGCGATGGTCGCGCTGGCCGGCGGCTGGTGGCTGGGCTTGGCATGGCTGGATCCGGTGATGGGCCTGGTGGGCGCCGCCCTGGTCGGCAGGTGGGCCGTCGCCCTGCTGCGTCAGAGCGGCACCGTGCTGCTGGACCGCGAGATGGATCACCCGGTAGTGGAAGAAGTGCGCGAGGTGCTGGCGGGCCTGGACCCTGCCGACGCCAACGGCGAGGAACGCACCCGTGTGACCGACCTGCATGTCTGGCGCGTGGGCCGGCAGCAGTTTGCCTGCATCGCCTGCCTGGTCACGCACGATCCGGCGCTGAGCCCGCAGCGCGTGCGCGAGGCACTATCCGTGCATGAGGAACTGGTGCACGTGACGGTGGAGATCAGCCGCTGCAAGGGCACTCACTGAGGCGTGCCATCGGTGCTTGCGGGTTCAGTCCAGCTCGCACCACATGCATAGCGGTGGTGTATCGGTATGGCGGTGGAATTCGCTCGATGACATGACCTCGGCCGGCAGCTTCGCGGCCGGCACCAGCGTAAAACCGTAGCGCGCGAAATAGCTCGGGCAGCTTGACGCCAGCAGCACCGCGCGCCGCGCGCCATTGGCGCGCGCGCGCATCAGCGCGGCGCGCACCACATGCGTGGCCACGCCCTGGTCGCGGTGTTCCGGCAATACGGCAACGCTGCGGATCACCACGGTCTCGCCGAAACGCTCGCCGGCAGCGCAAGCAATGATCTGCGATCCAAGGATGGCAACGTGGAAGTGCTCGAGCAAGCGGGCCACATCATCCACGGGCAGGCCGCAGCGTTCCAGCACGCTGCCCACGGCTGGCGCGTCCGAGGGCACAGCCGCCCGGATCCGCAAGTCTTTGATCATCTGGAGCCTCTCTTTTTCACATCACCTCGCGACGGGAACACCATGGAAGCCCGGACATGGCTGTGCCGCCACCGGCGGCACGGGTTGCATGCAGGCCATGTGGCCTGTCAGGCAACATTACCCGATTCGGTGGCGTTGTTCTATTGGGGAAGTAACGGAAAAAGGGGAGCCGGAATGGCCCGCGCCATCGCGGCAATTACGCGCATCACGGCATGGCTGCCGCGCATGACGGGTCACTGTGACAGACGCATGAAAATCGGGGAAATTGCGCGGGCGCGCGCAAGACTGCCCGGCGACTTGTGCCAGGCAAAGAAAAACTGGAGGCGGGGATACGGAATCGAACCGTCGTATACGGCTTTGCAGGCCGTTGCATCACCACTCTGCCACCCCGCCGCTGACGCCGCGTCTGAACGACGCGACGTGCTGCGGGCCGCAGTGTAGCGGGAAATGGAAATCTTTGCAGGAGACTAGCTAGCCAACGCCGCCCATGGCGGACTGGATGTAGTTCTGCAGCCCGACCTTGGTCACCAGTTCCAGCTGCGCTTCCAGCCAGTCGATATGCTCCTCGGTGTCGGCGAGGATATCGACCACGATCTCGCGCGAGACATAATCGCTGACCGACTCGAAATACTTGATCGCCTCCTTGCAGCTGGCCTGCGACTTCTGTTCGAGCTTCAGATCGCAGCCGAGCATTTCCTCGGTGTTCTCTCCGACCAGCAGTTTGTCCAGGTCCTGCAGGTTGGGCAGGCCATCGAGCAACAGGATGCGCTCGATCAGCTTGTCCGCGTGCTTCATTTCCTCGATCGATTCCTCGTACTCGTGCTTGCCCAGGGCACCGAGCCCCCAATGCCGGTACATGCGGGCATGCAGGAAATACTGGTTGATCGCGGTCAACTCATGGCGGAGCTGGCCATTGAGCAACTGGATCACCTTCTTGTCGCTTTTCATGACTGCCCCCAACGCCCCCTCGAAACTGATGGACCCACTCTCATTTTCGCAATGACGAAAACCCCGCCGTGATTATCCCGCCGCGAATTTCATGGTAGTCCGGCAAGAGCGGACATCAAGCAAATTCAGCCTCGCTGCCGCATTTTCGCCGGGTTTTCACGTGCTATTGCGGATGCGAATGCCAATGGTTTCCATTCGGATTTCAAAAGCGCTTCGCGCGACATTGTGCAAATAGAAAAGCGGGCGCACACGGCAATTGCCGCGGCGCCCGCCATCGGGAGCCAGTCGTGAAAATCAGTCGAGCTTCGCGCCCGAATCCGCCACCAGCGTCTTCAGCACCGGCCGGTCGCGCGCATACAGCGCCTGCGCCTCGGCCGGCGAGCTGCCCACCGTGCGCAGCCCCAGCGCGACCAGTCGCTCCTGCATGTCGGGCGCCTGCAGGATTGCCCGCACTTCGCCTTCAAGCCTGGCCAGAATCGGCGCGGGCACGCCCACCGGCGCCACCAGGCCGATCCAGCCGACGGTCTTGAAGGCGCTGTCCTGCATGCCGGACTCAGCGAAGGTGGGCATGTCAGGCAACGCGCTGCTGCGCTGCGTGCCGGTCACCGCCAGCGCCTTGAGCTTGCCACTCTGGATATAGGGCTTGGCGGTCAGGATGCTGGCAAAGCCGAACTGCACCTGGCCGCCGAGCAGGTCCTGCATCATCGGCGCCTCGCCCTTGTAAGGCACGTGCGTGGCCTGGCCGTGCACCAGCTTGCTGTAGTAGGCGCCGCTCAGGTGCGACAGCGAACCCACGCCCCATGAGGCATAGCTGAGCTTGCCTGGCCGGCTGCGCGCGTATTCGCCCAGTTCTCGCACAGTGCGCGCCGGCACCGACGGATGGGCCACCAGCACCAGCTGCGCATCGGCCAGCACGCTGATCATGGTCAGGTCCTTGCGCGGGTCGTAGGGCAGTTTCTGGTACAGGAACTGGTTGGTCAGCACCGACTGCGTCAGGGTCATCAGCAGCGTGTAGCCATCCGGCGCGGCCTTGGCCACGGCGTCGGTGCCGATGATGCCCGAGGCGCCCGCCTTGTTGTCCACCACCACGGGCTGGCCCAGGCGCTTGCTGAGCTTTTCGCCCATGGCACGGGCGATGGTGTCAGTGCCGCCGCCGGCCACATAAGGCACCACGATGCGGATCGGTTTGGCGGGATAGGTCTGTGCCGCGGCGGGCAGGGCCAGGCTGAGCGAAAGCCCGCCAATCAGCCCGCCAGCGGCCAGCGCGAGCCATGCGCGTCGGTTCATGTCGTCTCCAGGTTGTCTCTATGGTTTTGGAGGGCAACGTTAGCGGGCTTGAGAAATTACGTCCAATGCAATATTTTTCAGTTTTTGATGCAAAAATAGTTAATTCGTGGGGCTGACGTGGGACTAAGGCAGCTGTATCACTTTGTCACGGTGGTCGAACAAGGCAGTTTTGCCCGTGCCGCAAGCGCTCTGCATTTGTCGCAGCCGGCGCTGACGCGCAGCATCCAGGCACTGGAAGCGGATCTGGGGCCGCTGATCGACCGCAGTTACGGCAAGGTGCGGCCAACCGCCGCCGGCATGCTGGCGCTCGAGCGCGCGCGCCGCATGCTGCGCGAACAGCGCGAGTTGCGGCGCGACCTGCAACTGCTGGAGGAAGTAGAGATCGGCACGATCCGCACGGGCTTCGGGCCGTTTGCGGCATCGTTCCTGCTCGATCCCGTGCTCGAGACGCTGGTGCGGCGCTACCCACATCTGCGCATCGACCTGGAGACCGCGGACACGCCGGCCATGCGGCGTTCGCTCGAAGCGGAACGCCTCGATGTCTTTGTCGGCGAAAGCCGCAGCCTGGCGGAACTGGGACACCTGCAGATTGACCGGCTGCCAGCGCTGGAAACGGCATTCTTCGTGCGCAGCGGGCATCCGCTGGCGCGGCTGCGCGAAGTCACCCTGGCTGAGCTGCGTGCCTATCCGGTGGCCGGAACCCGGCTGCCGGCGCATATCCTGCGCTTCTTCCGGCAGGCACTGCATGAGGCCAGCGGTGGCAGCGGCCCGGTCTCCGAGGACGCGCCCGGGCTGATGACCGTCACCTGCAACGACATGCACGCGTTGCGCTCGCTGCTGCTGGCCGTCGATGCCGTGGCGCTGGTGCCCGTGGCGATGATGGCCGGCGCCTGCGCGCAGGGCATGGCGGTGGCCCTGCCGATGCACCCGCCAACCGAGTTGAAGGCGCAGTATGGGATCGTGTCGCTGGCCGGGCGCACACCGTCGCCGGCCATGCGCGCATTCGCGGCGCTGGTGCATGAAGCGGTGGCGCAAGCCAGCGGCGGTGCCGGGCCGTAGGCCCGGGTCATAGCCCGGGCGCCGGGAATTCAGCCAGCTGCCACCGCGGGCTGCCCCGCTTCGACACGCGGCGGCAGGTGCGCGGCCAGCCGGCGGCGCGAGCGCTCAGGGTTGACCACGTACAGCCCCGCCAGCGCCGCCACCACCATGATCGCGCCGCAGACGGCCAGGCCCAGCTCGAAACCGCGCGCGCCCGGCACGTTCTGCACCAGCACCCCCGTGACCAGCGGCGCCAGCACGCCGGCCAGCGACGACACCGACGCATCGATGGCGAGAATCGCACCGCGCTGCCCCGCCGGCACCACCTCCGCCAGCATCGCCGGGCCCAGCGAATAGATCGCCGGTGCGCACACGCAGGCCACTACCAGCAGGCCCACCCGCATGGCCGGCGTGGTGTCCGGCCACAGCAGCAACAGGAAAAATCCGCCAGACAGCAGCAGCATGCCGGCCGAGACCCACCCGCGCGCCGCCCGCGACGACACGCCGCGCGCCAGCAGCCGTTCGGAGAACCATGCAATGGCCAGCGTGAGCGGCAGGTTGGTGCCGATGATCAGCGCGAACAGCTTGCCGCTCACGGCGTGGTCAAAGCCCAGCCCGCCCTGCAGATAGGCCGGAATCCAGGTCAGGCACAGCGCCAGGCCCCAGTACGCCGCCAGCCGCAGCGCGAAGCAGCCAAGCACCGTGGGATCGCTCAGCAACAGGCGGTATGACAGGCGCTGCGGCACGCCGCTGGCCACGGGGCCATGCGCGGCCGGGCGTTCGTCGAGCGTCCCTTCACGCCCGAGCGCCAGCCATGCCACGGCCCACAGCACGCCCAGCGCCGCCAGCACGTAGAAGTTGGCGCGCCAGCCCCAATGCACGGCAACCGCCGGGATCAGGAAGCCCGCGAGCACGATGCCGATCCCGGCACCTTGCGTCAGCACTGCGACCGGCAGGTTGCGCCGGCTGTCCGGAAACCACTTGTAGCAGGCATGGATCGCCACCGGCGCGGCGGGCCCCTCCATGAAGCCAAGCAGGATGCGCGAGACAATCAGCACCGCCAGGCTGGACGACAGCGCCAGCGGGATCTGGCACAGCGACCATGCCAGCGCCATCACGATCAGCAGCCGAGAGGTCGGCGTGCGGTTGGCAAGGAAGCCACCCAGCACGCCGGACACCGCGAACAACCAGAAGAAGCTGCTGCCGACCAGGCCGAACTGCGCCGGCGTCAGCCCCAGCTCATTCATCATCGGCGCGGCCAGCAGGCCCACCACCATCTTGTCCATGGCGTTGACCACCAGGAAGAAGAACAACAGCATTGCGGTAAGCCACGCGCGGCGCGGCTGGTAGGACATGGTCATGCTAGGTCTCCGGAACGGCGGGCATCGGACTCCGGGCGGCACCTGATAGGCACGGCGCCGCGCAATTCGTAATATGGATTACGTTTTCGGGCCAGTATGTTGGCCGGATACGGTTCACGACATCCGTAAAAACACGGACATGACGGGGCGGGCCAGGGCCACGCCCCGCGGGGAGAAAGGGTCGCCATGGAAAACAAGCTGACCGGGCTGGAAGGCCACGCCGGCTATGCCGCACCGCGCTATTCGCGTGGCCTGCGCACCACGCTGCTGCTGCTGGAAGCCGGCCGCCGGCTGCTGCGCGAGCGCACGCTGGAACAGGTCTCGATCCAGGAAATCTGCGCGCACGCCGGCGTCACGACCGGCGCGTTCTACAGCCGCTTCGAAGGCAAGGAGAGCTATTTCAAGGCGCTGCAGGCCCTGGTGCTGGCCACGCTGCGCAAGGGCATGGCCGAGCGCCTTGCGCAACTCGACACATGCCCGCCGACGCTGGAAGACGCCGTGCGCACGCTGGCGCGCGACAGCCGCATCTGGGCTTACCGCAATGCCGGGGTGCTGCGTGCCTCGCTGGTTGCCCGCGTCACCATCGGCGAGGATCCGATCCGGCAGCTCAACCGCCAGTACATGGCCGATCTGGCTTCACGCCTGGCGCGGCTGCACCCGGCGGGCGCCTCGCCGGAACTGGAACTGCGCATCCGCTTTGCGCACCAGGCGCTGGCCGGCACCTTGCTGTACGCGCTGATCAACCGCGACAGCACCTTTGCGCTGTCGGACCGGCGGCTGGATATGGAGATGGCGCGAGCGTTCCTGCTGTACGTGGCATAGCCGGCCCCGCCAATGCAAAGAGGCCCCGCAGGGCCTCTTGGTTCTTCCAGCAAGCACTGTCATCTATAAACAGAATCGCATAACAGCGGATTCGCATAACGGGAAGGCGCCACCGAATGCCGCTAAGCAATTGCTTTACAAAGCAATTTTTTTCGTCCAGTGGAAGGCCTCACCCAAATCATTGCTTTCAGACAGCACTTCGAGACAGTGGAATGCCCTGCCCGTGTTAGCGTGCCGCCATCTCAGAGAAGATAGACGTTGAGCGCCAAGGAAAGGCCGCCGGCCAGCATAGCAATGGCGTAGCCCTTGCACACAGCTTGCCCCACCTGCTGGCCCCCTGTAACCCAGGCAATCGATGCCTTGGTAATCATGTTGGTCAGGATAGCGAGACCCATAGCGGTAATGACGGTCACGGTCCCGAGCTCTCCGGCGCTGTGAATTCGCGCCAGGGATATCACGATTGCGTCAATATCCGCCAGTCCTGAAGCCGCTGAGAGGACGTAAATGCCGCCAGCACCCAGCCACTGTTTGGCAGCGGGCACCAAGACCGCGACGACGGCGAGGAAGACGCCGAACCCCAGGGCTGTCCCCAAATCGAAGGGCGCCATGGGAGCAATCTCTGCCTCACTGGATGGCGTCCCGGAGAATTGCTGCCACTGCAGAAACGCCAGCCCGAGCAGGACAGCACCGGTCACGAGCAAAGCACCGCCAAATGTCACGAGGAGGATGGGTTGAATTACGCCAAGCAAGACGGCCACTCTGAAGAACATCACACCGCAGGCGCCCAGGGCACCTGCTGCGCATGCCCCCTCCAGCGAGGGTTGAAGTCGCGCGAAGCGAGCCAGGGCTAAAGTCGCGGCGGTGGAAGACGCGAGCCCTCCCAGCAGGCCCGTCCACAAAATGCCCCGTTGCGCCCCTGTGATGCGCATTGCCACGTGCCCAACCATGGACAGGCTGGCAATCAGTATCACCGCCCACCAAAGTTGGTACGGGTTCAATGCATGGTAGGGTCCCAACCCGACACTTGGGAGATTGGGCAGAATGACCACGGAGAGCACCAGGAGTTGCAGCGCCGCCGTCAATTCGCGATGTTCAATCAAACGAAGCCATCCATGCAGCGTCGGCTTCATGTCCAGGAGCACTGCCGCTATCACGGCTGCACCAAGAGACAGTGCGATTGAACCGCGCGCCGCATAGGCGCCTAGCACCAACGTCAACAGCATTGCCACGGCACCGGTCGCGCTAAGGTTGCCGGTCGATTTGGCGATATGTCTGTAAGACACTGCGAGCAGAATCGAAATGCCCAGCACCCCACCGAGCAACGGCCACGCGCCAAATTGCGCAAACAGGTTGCCGAGGACCCCGCCCAAAAGGCGGTCAAGGCGAATGTGCGCAGGCCGGCAACGCGTCCTCCCTCTGGCAGTTCGCGCTCATGCCATCCGCGCTCCAAGCCAATCAGGAGACCGACCGTCAGTGCTGCGACCAAGCCGGTGGCTTCGTGAGGTATTCCGAGAGGGTTCAAATCCGCTCCTCCCCTGTGAGAGCTCCGCCTACACTACGCGCCCGATGGAAAATTGCCAACTCACAGAATCACTGGCTTGTCGCGCAGCTCATTCTCGCCGCTCTCGCGCGCAGGAAAATGCCTCTCCAGATGTTGGCCAATGGCCTGTATGCCTGCGATGACACCGCGTTGATATTCCGAGCGGCGGAAGGCCACCTCCATCTCTCGGCAAATGGCATCCCATTCGTCCTGCGGGACCCGCGCATGGATGCCACGGTCAGCAACAATTTCAACATCGCGGTCCGCCAACAGCAGATAAATCAAGACGCCATTGTTGTGTTCGGTATCCCATACGTGCAGCTGAGAAAAGACCTCGATTGCACGCTCCCGCGCTGAGAGGCCCCTGACCAGCGCGGCAAAGCTCAGCGCACCCTCCACAGCGAATCGAAGCTGACCAATATGCGTAGCCTCGCTGCCTGCAATGGCTTGCTCGATTGCGAGCAATGTTTTGCGCGGGAAAGTCCGCCTGACTTGCCAGTGCGTCATGAGCAGATGCTTCGCATTGCGTTTGATATTTGCCATCACCATCTGCCCGAGGCCCCTCCGCCGCCGAAGCCGCCACCGCCGCCGCCGAACCCACCGCGACCGGACCCGCCTCCGAAGCCTCCCGACCGGCCGCCGGTTCCGAGCCAGCCCATATGTGAGCCGCCGAACAGCGTAAAGAAGAGCGCGATGGCGCCGGCGAGAAGCCCCACTGCGATGGCGCCAGATATCAGCCAGCCGATAACTCCGACGGCGCCGCCGGCAGCCACAGCACCTGGGCCCCTACCCAGGAAGGAACGCAGCAGCCCACCCAACACCACCGTGAGCACCAGGATGAGCGGCATGAACTGCCGAACCGGGTCAGACCCTCCGCCACGCGCTCGCTTTGGTGGCGGCAACTGCTCGCCATTGATAACAGCCATGATGCGCTCAACGCCGGCTGTCACTCCGCCATAAAAGTCGCCCTGCTTGAATCGGGGAGTGATGTCCTCGCTGATGATGCGCTTGCTCATGGCATCGGTGAGGACGCCTTCGAGACCATAGCCGACCTCGATACGCATCGTTCGGTCGTCCTTCGCGATGATGAGCAGTGCGCCGTCATCCGCGCCTTTGCGCCCAAGTTTCCATTTCTCGACCACGCGGATGGAGTATTGTTCGATGGCTTCTGGTTGCGTGGTGGGAACCATAAGAACCGCGACCTGACTTCCTTTTTCGTCTTCGAATGCCTGCAGCCTCTGCTCCAGTGCCGCCTGTTGCTCAGTGGTGAGCGTGCCGGTCAGGTCGGTTACGCGCGCTGTCAGCGAAGGAACTGCGACGTCGGCGGCAGCGCCCAGAGACACAAAGGTTAGAAGGGCAAGAATCAAGCATTTTGTGGCCGAAATCGATTTCACTTTGCACCCCCAGGGACGCTGGCCGGAGTGGCGCCGAATTCAACTTGCGGTGGCTTGGCAATAGTCGATTCGCTAGCGACTGTGAAGTTGGGCTTCTCCTTGTAACCAAAGGTCATTGCGGTCAGGTTTGTGGGGAACGACCGCACAGTTACGTTGTAGGCCTGCACCGATTGGATATACCGATTTCTCGCGACAGCTATCCGATTTTCTGTGCCCTCGAGTTGGGACTGCAAATCCCTGAACCCCGCATCTGCCTTCAGCTGTGGGTAGTTCTCCGAGACAGCCAAAAGCCTCGACAACGTCCCGGATAGCTGTTGCTGCGCCGCCTGAAATTGGGCGAAAGCCTGCGGGTTGTTGAGCGTCTCCGGCGTGACCTGCAACGCCCCAACGCGCGCACGAGCCTGCGTCACCTGCGTCAGAACTTCCCGCTCATGGCTTGCGTACCCTTTCACCGTGTTGACCAGATTTGGCACCAAGTCAGCGCGACGCTGGAACTGGTTCACCACCTCGGACCAGCTGGCTTTGACCTGCTCGTCTTGCGATTGAATCGTGTTGTATCCACACCCCGTCAGACTTATCGCGAGCATTGCCACAAGTGCCACCCACAACTTCTGCACGACACACCTCCATGCTTTCGCAAACGCCGGCTAAATGAGCCTAATAATGCACCAGAGAGAGCGCCGCCAATAGATGGCACTGTCAAAAATCGAGTCTTCAGCATTTATGCTAGGTTGCGCGGAAGGCCGTTTGCTTGATTTGCCTCAACGGATGTCGATGGCTGCAAGTTGCGGCTGGTCGTCGCTGAAAGTGGGCTCTCGCTCACCCACATTGGTCAAGGAACTGGCTACTGGAGCGGTGCCTGTGTTCTAGGGCTCAATCGCCAGCCGACCTTATCTGCGCGTAGCCCTTGCACCGCTGCAAGTGCTCTACCGGACGTTCCGAACCCTGTTGCCTGGCACCGCGGCACGCCTGCTGTTCGCGTTTCTTGACTAGCATCAATAGCCAAATCCTGTAGAGGGCGAAACTAATAGAGGAAATCCTGCCTTGCAGCTCCGCCACTCGCCCCCAGGAGGATGGCATGTCGACCAGGTCCGCTACCCCATTCGGGGGGAAATATGGTGTTGTTGGTGGACAGACGCCCCAAGCGGCCGGCCACGACGAACCCACGCGCCAGCAGCGAGTGCGAGACCCGGTCTGCGGCATGGAGATTTCCCCCGGGGAAGCCAACGCCAGTGCAGAGGTCGACCAGCGGCACTATCTGTTCTGTTCAAGTCACTGCGAGCAGACCTTCTTCACCAATTCCACTCAATCCGTTCCTCGTCCAATTGGCACACATCTTCGCGCCAGCGGCCATGGGCTGTCCTCACTGAGTGGGCTGAAAGGTCTACGACTTGCCTCTCTGGTTACCCGGCCGGAGGTGACATGAGACACGCAGTGGTTTGGATTTGCGCGGCCCTTGCGCTCGCAATTGCAATCGTCTACCGGTTTGGGCTGACGCCGCTCACCATATTGCTTGGCCTGCTCCTGCTCTTCTGCCCAGTCGTGGTGGTCTGGCTCAGCCTTCGCCTATCCAAGCAGTGTGAGCGCGATATTCGAAGCGCATTAGAGCGCGAACGCGAATACCGCAAAAACCATTGAAGAGGAGTCCGCGACATGAACTGGCTTTCGCAGAATCTCACATGGCTCCTGCTGAGCGGCGCGGCCCTAATCGCCCTGATAGCGTGGCAGCGATACATGAGTCGCCTCTTCGAGTCTGTGGGTTCACGAGCAGTATTTCAGCAAGAACCCGAGCGATATGTACACCGCCATCATCGCCATCACCCTTCCATAGGGTTTCTCTCCCCAGGAGGAAAGTATGAACCACGACCACGACAATCATGAACGCCGGGAGGATGCACAACGAACGGTATCCAGGTCCAAGGCCGTCATGATTGGCTTTCTCCTGGTGATTGCCTACTTCCTGTGGACTGAGCACCGGGCGCACGTCATTCAGTTCCTGCCGTTCCTCCTGCTGGCAGCCTGTCCGTTAATGCACATCTTTATGCATCATGGACATGGGCATGGTCATCGCCACAACGAAGGTGACCCCTCCAAGGACATGAATACCAAAGGAGAGCGATGATGCAACACGAAGCACAATCCGGCTACGGTCTGTGGTCGCTGGTGATTATCAACTCCGCCATCTTCATCATGTTCGCCTTCAGCTTCACAAAGCCAAAGACGACGCGGGACTGGCGGTCCTTCGGCGCCTTCTCGGCGTTCATCGTGGCACTCTTCACGGAGATGTACGGCGTCCCTCTGACTATCTATCTCCTGTTGCCGTGGCTCTCGGCGAAGTTCCCGGGTATCGACTTTCTCTCTCACGATGCCGGGCACCTTCCGGAGATGATTTTCGGTTGGCGCGGTAATCCGCATCTAGGGCCGTTTCACCTCGCCAGCGACATCCTGATTTTTGGCGGCTTCATCATGCTGTCTTCCGCCTGGCGCGTTCTGTATCTGGCCCAGCAGGCACACCGTCTGGCGACAACCGGGCTCTATGCCCGCATGAGGCATCCACAGTATGTTGCCTTCATCGTGATTATGTTCGGCTTCTTGCTGCAATGGCCGACGATACTCACCCTGGTGATGTTCCCCATCCTGGTCTGGATGTACGTGCGGCTTGCCAAGGCGGAAGAGCAAGACGCGCTGGCGGAGTTCGGTCAGGTGTATGAGGACTATCGCAGCAGGACACCCGCGTTCATCCCCAACTTCGGTGGTGGTGATGTTCCTCGGACTCGTCCCCATTGAGTTGAAACGTAATCTTCCCCCGCATGCGGAGGCTACTATGAAGCCCTTCAAGACTGGCATGACGCTGTCGGCCACCATCGTTTTCTTCTACGCCTTGTGTACTTTGGTCTGGCTGGCACTCCCTGAGTCCTTCATGAATTTCATGAACGCGCTCTTTCACGGACTCGACTTCCGACGGCTTCAGACTGGCCAACCGTTTTCCTGGTGGTCCGTTACCTATCCGGCTTTCATATTCGCAGTCTGGTTCTTCGCTGCCGGCGCATTCTTCGCATGGCTCCATAACATGCTGGGAAAAAAAGACTGACGCCGAATAAAAGCGGCCTGTCTGACAGAGGACTACGCACCACACGCTAATGTCACTCGCTGTAGTCAGGCCATCCATTTCAGACCTAAACCAAAACCGGCCGCACCTTAGGAGCGGCAGCCGACTGCAAATAGCGGCGGCTGTCGATTTGCTTGGTTGCCGACAAGATTAAAGGCCCCCATGGAACCGCGCCAACAGCAGTTTTCCCTCTGGTATGTGCTCCTCGCAGTTTCGGCGATGCTCATCCTTCAGAGCGTCCTCTTCTCGTCTCACGTCGAAACGCTCCCATACAGTGACTTCAAGGTCCTGCTCAAGTCTGGCAAGCTCAAAGACATCACGCTTGGAGAGGGAGCCATCACCGGCACGCTCAACACCGATGGCATTGAGAATTTACTTCCCAAGCAGAAGGTCGAAGAGATGTTGCGCGAGGGCAAGGGGGACCACCCGTTCTCCACGCTCCGGGTCAATGACCCCAATCTGGTCCAGGACCTCGAAGCTGCCAAGGTGCGCTTTGTTGGCCAGGCCGACAACAAGTGGATTGGCACCCTGCTGTCTTGGATTGTGCCTGCGTTGCTCTTCTTTGCCATCTGGAGTTTGCTCATCAAGCGGGTAGGCGGTGCCGCTGGCGGGATGATGGAGATTGGCAAGAGCAAGGCAAAGGTCTACATGCAGAAAGAGACCGGCGTGACGCTTGCCGACGTCGCCGGCATCGACGAGGCCAAGGAGGAACTCGCCGAAATCGTCAACTTCCTGAAGGACCCCCAGCGCTACCGGCGCCTTGGCGGCAAGATTCCCAAGGGCGTATTGCTCCTCGGGGCGCCGGGTACTGGCAAGACGCTGCTCGCGAAGGCCGTGGCCGGGGAAGCCGGGGTACCGTTCTTCAGCATGAGCGGCTCAGAATTCGTTGAGATGTTCGTTGGCGTGGGGGCTGCACGCGTGCGCGACCTGTTCAATCAGGCGGAGACCAAGGCGCCCTGCATCATCTTCATCGATGAGCTCGACGCACTTGGCAAGACACGTGCGCTCAATGCTGTATCCGGCAACGACGAGCGCGAACAGACCCTGAATCAGTTGTTGGTCGAGATGGACGGCTTTGATACCAACAAGGGCGTCATCATCATGGCCGCCACCAACCGGCCGGAAATCTTGGACCCTGCATTGTTACGCCCCGGCCGGTTTGACCGCCATGTCGCGCTGGACCGACCCGACCTGAAGGGGCGCGAACAGATTCTCAAGGTCCACGTGAAGAATGTCACCCTGGCGCCCACCGTGGAACTTACAAAGTTGGCGGCGCGCACACCTGGATTTGCCGGAGCCGACCTCGCCAACCTTGTCAATGAGGCCGCACTGCTGGCAGCACGCAAAGGCAAGGATGCGGTGGAGATGGCCGATTTCGATGAGGCGCTGGACCGCATCATTGGCGGCCTGGAAAAGAAGAACCGGGTGATGAATCCGCAGGAGAAGGAAACCATCGCCTACCACGAAGCTGGCCACGCCATCGTGGCGGAGCTTCGTCCACGAGCTGACCGCGTGTCGAAGGTCTCCATCATTCCGCGTGGTGTGGCCGCGCTCGGCTATACGCAGCAGACGCCCGCAGAGGACCGCTATCTGCTAAAGCAGAGTGAACTGCTTGACCGGCTCGATGTACTGCTCGGAGGACGAATGGCCGAGCAAATCATCTTCGGTGATGTCTCCACCGGCGCCCAGAACGACCTCCAACGCGCGACTGACATGGCTCGCCAGATGATTACCCGGTTCGGCATGAGCGAGCAGCTTGGTCTTGCCACCTACGAGGACATGCCGAACCCCCTCTTTAACGGACCGGGACTAATGCCTAGGGAACGCAAGGACTACAGCGAGAGCACGGCACAGATGATTGATGCTGAAGTCAGAAAGCTCCTGGCCGAAGCGAGTGACCGGGTAAGGCAGACATTGCTGGCAAATCGACACAAGCTGGACGCACTGGCAAAGCTACTTCTCGAACAGGAAGTCGTAGACCGGTCCGCCCTGGACTTACTGCTCTCCGACAAAGTTACAGCGCTCACACCCGGGAAGTCCACCTCAGACACTGCTGATGTGTCGGATTCCAGGAAGCGAAATCGTGAAAGCGAAGGCAAGTAGCCAAGACTCCCCGCCTGAGAAGAGTGCCCTTTCCCATGCGGAGTATGAGGAAAATCTGCGCTTACTTCAAATCGAACTCGTTAAGCTGCAGAAGCACTTCATCAACTGCGACGACAGGATTCTGGTGATTTTTGAGGGCAGAGATGCTTCCGGCAAGGACGGAACCATCAAGCGCATCGTTGAGCATCTCAGTCCCCGTGAGACTCGAGTGGTCGCACTCGGTAAGCCCTCTGACCGCGACCGAGGCTCTTGGTACTTCCGGCGCTATGCTGCCGAGCTGCCTGCCGCAGGCGAATTTACGCTCTTCAATCGCAGTTGGTACAACCGTGCAGGCGTCGAGCACGTGATGGGATTCTGCACCGATGCCGAGCTTGAGGAGTTCATGTCGAGCGTCCCGGAGTTCGAAGGGATGCTGGTGCGTTCTGGCATTCGACTCATCAAGTACTACCTGGACATCACCAAAGCCGAACAAAAGAGGCGTATCGAAGACCGCCGGCGTGACCCACTAAAGCAGTGGAAAGTCAGCCCCATCGACGAGCAAGCCGTAGAGCTATGGAAGAAGTACAGCAAGGCTCGAAACGAGATGTTTGCTCGCACGAGTGCTGTTGTGCCGTGGAACGTCGTGCGGGGCGATGATAAGCGTGTGGCACGCCTCAGCGTCATCAAGGATTTGCTGTCACGTCTGCACTATGCGGACAAGGACACGGAGCTGATACGCCAGAATCCGGAAATCGTGTTTCCCTATGCAGAGGAGCATCTGCAGAGCGGAGCCATTGCGAAGTGAAGCTGGAGTCATGAGCCCGTGAATATGGGCATCCTTGGGCAGAGTGCCTAGGTCTGACGCAGGATTCGATAACAAGCAGCGGCGCCGAGGTGGCGGAGGGACCGTTCTACTGGGTAGCTGCCCACGGGCGGCCGCTACCTCCTTCTGTTATCTAGTGGTGGAGAACGCGCCGCGCCCCTGCGCATCAAATCGTGGCCTTGCGGAGGCGCAGTGCGTTCGAAACCACCGACGCAGAACTGAGGCTCATCGCCAGTGCAGCAATCATGGGCGACAGCAACATGCCGGTAGAAGCGTATAGCACTCCTGCGGCCAGTGGAACGCCCAACGCGTTGTAGACGAAGGCAAAGCCAAGGTTCTGCTTCATATTCCGAATCGTTGCCTTGGACAACTGCCGCGCCCGGACAATGCCGCGCAGGTCCCCTTTGACGAGCGTCACCTGAGCGCTGTTCATCGCAACGTCTGTGCCGGTTCCCATCGCGATGCCGACATCAGCCTTTGCAAGCGCGGGGGCGTCGTTGATGCCGTCGCCGGCCATCGCGACGACCCTACCCTCCTGTTGGAGCTTCGACACGAGAGCGAGCTTATCGGCCGGCTTTACCTCGCCGTGGAATTCATCGATGCCGAGCTTTGCAGCGACGGCCTTCGCCGTCACGATGCCGTCGCCTGTAGCCATTACAACGCGGATGCCTTCGTCCTTGAGCTTGGCAACCGCTTCCGGCGTAGTCGCCTTCACTGGGTCTGATACCGCAAGAATCCCTGCGAGTTTTCCGTCGACGGCCAGATACATCACGCTAGCGCCCCCAGCGCGTAACGCGTCACCATCGCTGGCCAGAGAGGCCGTCGCAATCCCCTCTGCCTGCATCAATGCCGTGTTGCCAAGGGCGAGTTTCCTGCCTCCAACATGGCCTCGCACCCCAATGCCGCTTCCCGATTCGAACTTCTCAGCCTTCTCAAGTGCGAGGTTCCGCTGGCGAGCTGCCTCGACGATGGTTGCCGCAAGAGGATGCTCGCTGCCTTGGTCCAGGCTTGCCGCCAACCGTAGCACTTCCTCTTCCGTGAAACCGTTTGTACCGATACTGCGCTCGAACGCGGGCCGCCCCTCGGTAAGGGTGCCAGTCTTGTCAACAATCAGCGTATCCACTTTCCGCAGATTCTCAATGGCTGCAGCGTCACGGAACAGGACACCGTTCGATGCACCTTTGCCACTCGCCACCATGATGGACATTGGTGTGGCAAGTCCGAGAGCACACGGACAAGCAATGATGAGAACCGCGACCGCGTTGATAAGGCCATACACCCAGCTCGGCTCTGGACCGAAGAGACCCCAGGCGAAGAAGGTAATCAGTGCGATACCAACCACTCCCAGAACAAAGACCCCCGCCACTTTGTCGGCCATCCTCTGCATTGGGGCCTTGGAGCGCTGCGCCTGGGCCACCATCTGAACGATTTGCGACAGCACAGTCTGAGAACCGACTTTCTCAGATTTGATAACCAAACTCCCCGAGGTGTTCATCGTTGCGCCGATAACGCGGTCGCCAACACGCTTGGAAACAGGAATCGGCTCGCCTGTAATCATCGACTCATCGAGCGAGCTCGACCCTTCGGTCACGACACCATCAACCGGCACCTTCTCGCCAGGCCGGACCCGCAGCACGTCGCCGACATGAACGTGGGTCAGTGGAACATCTTCCTCACTGCCGTCCTGGTTGATACGTCGGGCCGTCTTCGGTGCCAGGCCGAGCAGCGACTTGATAGCAGCTGACGTTTGGGAGCGCGCCTTCAATTCCAGCAACTGTCCGACAAGCGTCAAGGAGATGATGACCGCCGCAGCCTCGAAGTACACCCCGATTCGTCCGTGGGCTGCGAACGCTGCTGGAAAGACATCAGGCGCAATGGTTGCAATCACGCTGTAGAGATACGCAGCGCCCGTGCCCAGTCCAATCAGCGTCCACATGTTGGGGCTGCGGTTGATGAATGACTGCACGCAGCGCTGGAAAAAGGGCAGGCCAGCCCAGAGGACAACGGGCGTGGCGAGAACCAATTCCAGCCAACTCTGGGTAGACGCCTCCATCCAACCAAGACGATGCCCGAACATGGCCAAAATGAACACCACAGCCGTCAGCGGCAGCGTCCACCAGAAGCGATGGCGGAAGTCGACGAGCTCCGGATTCTCTTCCTCGTCCAACCCCGGAATGACAGGCTCCAGAGCCATGCCGCACTTTGGACAATTGCCCGGGTGGTCCTGGCGAATTTCCGGGTGCATCGGGCACGTATAGATGGTCCCTTCGGGGGCTGCTGCCGCCGAAACCACGGTTTCGGGCGTGATGTACTTCAGGGGGTCAGCTTGAAATTTGCTCTGGCATGACTGACTGCAGAAGAAGTACTGGACCCCATCGTGCTCACTATGGAATTGCGAAGCTGCCGTGACGGACATGCCGCAAACCGGGTCCTTCAGTTGCGTCGCGCCGGCGGGAACCACATGGCCATGATTATGCGGGTACCGGAGGTGCCTTTCAGGCATAGAAGCGTTCGGAATCCCGTGCTGATGATGAGAACATTGGTCACCCTCCTCACCCAAAGAATGCCCACCGCCCGCATGATGGTTAGAATCCGCACTGCTAATGCGTTGGCCGCCCATCTTCGATGCTCCAATTTGTTCGTCGCAACGTGCACACACTTTTCCACGCTTCGCCTTCGCAGCTTGCCCACTGGCCGGGCCCGCGCGGCGGAGCAGCTCGCAGATTTACTTAACTGTTACAGAACCCTTCATTCCTGCCTCATAGTGACCCGGCTGAAGGCAGCCAAAAGGCACGGTACCGAACTTTGTGAATTGCCAAATGATTTCCCCAAACTTGCCACCGTCGAGCGCGACGGCGTTGGGGCCGGCATGCACCGTTGTTGGCATCTTCATCATCGCGTGATAGCGCTCCTTCAGCTCGCCTTCTGTCCCAAGTACCATTTCGTGCTTCAGCTTGCCGGAGTTATTCACAATGAAGCGAACGGTCTCCCCCCGCTTCACCGTTATCTGGGCGGGGGTGAAGCGCATGTCGTCAGTCATTTCCACATTGACGGTCCGACTGACTTTATTTGGGTGGCCCGGCTTCCCAATGGCTGCCACACCTCCACCACCGTGCCCATGGCTATGCCACCAGTCCGGCTCGTTGCTGCCTGCCACCGCAATACCCAATACCATCGTAGCGGCAATAAAGCCAGTCAGTTTGGGCTCTATCAAGAGCTTCATTGAATGTTCCTTGACTTGTGCATGGCTTTAAAAATGCACCGTCAGCGATGCCTGGTGGGCGTATCACGAAGCTCTATATAGCGTGCCACCTGCGAGGCACGATAGCAGCACGAGCTCATGCTGTGAGTGGCCATAATGAGAAGGCCGCCATCACTGCGGACTGGTCACTATTGGTTCATCATGTTGCCACCAGTCATCCCCATACGGTCCACCATCATCTGCATCATCTCCTGCATCAGTTCCATGTGTTGAACCATCATGCCCCCGTGCATTCCCATATGCTCGGACATGTCTCCTTGGCCCATACCCATCTGCATACCACCTTGACCATGCATTGAATGCATGTCCCGCATCACGGTCATGCTCTCTTGCATGACTTTGGTCTGCTCTGCCATCAGAGCCTGGCGCTCTTGGGGTGTCTTGGCTCTCGACAGTCGTTCATGCAGGGCGCGCATATGTGCAATCTGGGCGTCTACGGCTGCACTCCTTTGCGCGCTTTGTGGGTTTTGGTTTTTCTGTGGTTTTTGCGGGGTTGCGGCGGGTGCCTGACCGTGGCTGTGGTCGTGTTCCGGACCACCTTGCTGTGGGCTTGCTGAAAACGCTAGCGGCGTGCAAGTAAGCGCGGAAAATGCGATGACAATAGGGGCCAGCCGATTCTTGTGCATGATGTCGTCCCTTCGCTGAGTGTTCAGGATGCGCAATAGCGCACTATCTAGTCTAGGCGCCATAAGCGCAAAGCGACTTGATAAGCATCACATTCTGCTATCTCACCCAGCAAAGACTCGACTCAACATCCGTGCGGTCGCCGATTACGCCAGTCCGGCTGGCCCTCGAGATATGCGCCGTGGCACGCGGCACATTGGCTCGTAAACAACTTTCCCTCCGCTGTGGTCCGCCGCTGGTTTTTCTTGGCTCGCAGTGATGGAGGCCCCCTTCCTACCTCACACGTTGCCGTATGGACCAGACCAGCACAATAGTCGCGATGCAGAAAAGAGCCCCTCCGTAGAACGTGAAGGCGGCTCCCAACCTGTCCCACAGCCAGCCGGCCAATGCGCTCGCAATCAGCAGCGCCATACCGCTGGCCAGATTGAACACGCCGAAGGCCGTACCTCTGAGGTCAACTGGCGCAGTATCGGCAACCATAGTCGCAAGTAGACCCTGTGTCATTCCCATGTGCAGTCCCCAGAGGGCTACCCCGAGAAGCGTAACCGTCCAGTGCGTGCCAATTGCAAGTACGACATCGGCAGCAATCAGCACAATCAGCCCCAACGCCAGGAGCTTCACATGGCTGTATTCATCCGCCAGTTTCCCGAATGGATAGGCTGCGACGGCGTACACCACGTTCATCGCGACCAGAACCAGCGGAGCTAAGAAAAGGGGAAGGCCCGCTTGCCGAGCCCGCAACACCAGGAATGCTTCGCTGAACCGTGCCAACGTGAACACCGCCCCGACGGCAACCACACTCCAGTAGGCCAGACTCAACCGCGCGAGATTCTCCCGTCGCATTGGGTTCATCCGCTTTGCGGATTCATGCAACTCTGGCTCTTGCACCCCGAACAAGAGCAACACAACTGACAGAATAGCCGGGAAGACCGCAACCCAAAAGACGGCCCGGAAATCGTCCGCCCAGAGGTACATCAGGCCGATTGCAATGAGGGGCCCCAAGAACGCGCCCACTGTGTCCAGCGACTGCCGAAGTCCAAAGGCGGCACCGCGAAGATGAGGTGGAGCAATATCGGCAACCAGCGCATCACGCGGTGCACCACGAATGCCCTTGCCGATGCGGTCAGCAACGCGCGCTCCAAGTACGGTGCCGACGCCGGTGGCCGTTGCAAAGAGTGGTTTCGACAATGCAGCCAGCGCATAGCCAACCACGGCCAGCCCCTTACGCTTCCCAAGATAATCACTCAGGACGCCGGAAAAGACCTTCACAATCAGAGCGGTTGCTTCGGCTACACCTTCTATCAACCCAACCGCCAGTGCGCTGGCGCCCAACGTGGTGACCATGAAGACAGGCAGCAGGCTATGGATGATTTCCGAAGACACATCCATCAGCAAACTCACGAAGCCCAGCATCCAAATGCTGGTGGGAAGCTTGCGCAGCGCGCTGGTGAGAGCAGCCATTGCCACGGGTCTTTTCATTGTTGATGCCCGCTTACGCTCGGCATCAGTTCTTCATTAGGCCTTCAGTGGGCGCAATATCACGCCGATGGTCCATTGCACCATCACGATGGCAGCCGAAGTCCTTCGCCTTTGAAATAGTAGATGCCGTCAGCGCTCGACACCAACGCAGCTACGAGCCGTCGGCAGAATTTCTGCGGCACTGCTTGTGCGACAGGAAGGATACGAAGTAGGCCAACGCCACGCAGGAACACTGGGGCGAAGGCTGCAGTGCGGTAGGGCTTCCTCCACCCTGAAGATTCAGCCACCACGTGGCCGGCATCTGTGAAGTGCGCGGCAAGCCATATCAGCCGCGGGCTGAGCCGCGCGACTTGCGCACGACAAGTGATTTTGCCTCCTTAAAGGCGTAACGCAGGCTCAAGCCTTTTCGGCAGGCGCTGGCTCTTTCCGACCGTTAAACCTTGCGAAGACGAGAAATGCAAGGGGCGCCAGTACGAGGCCATAGCTAAGCCATGAGCCGTACACACCCTCTGGGCCGAAAGGCTCAGTCATTTCATGCCAGGATTCGTTGTTAACGAACGGTAGCGCACCAGCTTCCGAAAACTCATGAACCGCATAAATGGCCAGCTGAATGGAGAACAACACCATAAATATGGCCGTGACCTGGAAGAACAGCGACAGGTTTACCCTCCGCCCATACTTGGTCCACGCCCACGCCAAAGCGCCGGCGCAAATCACGCCCAGCGCACCGCCAAGGGCCAGGTGACCGGTTGCTGCACCAGCCGCAAGGGAGGCAATCATTGTGGCTGCCTCGACGCCTTCTCTCCCAACCATCAGCAGCATGAAGGCAAACACGGCAAGCCAGGGCCCCGCCGTCTTCTTGTCGGGAACTCCGGCGAGCCGGCGGCGAATTTCGCCGGCTATTGCCTTGCCATGCCTAAGCATGTGCCAAGTGCAAGAAACCACCAGGATACCTGCCAGCAGTGCCAGCCAGGCTTCGGCAACGGGACTCATCCCACCCAGTCGGAACAGCGCTAGGCCGAGCACCGCAGAGAGAAGCAAGGCAGCGAAAATGCCGGCCCTCGCTGCGCTGACCAAGTGCTGATGCCCTGCTTTCTGAAGGAACGTGAGCGTCACGGCTGCGACGAGAAACGCCTCCACACCCTCCCGAAATGTCACCATGAGCATTGAGAACATCACATCCTCGCATATCAAATTATGCGAATACGAATCATAACTATTCTAGGACGTGTTTGCGAAAATGTCGGAAGGCGTTTATTCCCCTTGGAATTCCATCTCATTGGCGTCTCTGCGCTGAAGTCGAAGGATGTTCAAGGCCAAGAACGACCCTGTCGAGCTACGTCAAATTTACGCCTTATGATGCACCTATTTGGCAAAAAAATGGGCCAGCCAATGACGGCTGACCCCTGATTTTTGCCAACGCCAACTCAACTGGAACAGTTTCGATTAACGGCGCCTGACTGCGGTTTGCGAGGAAATTCTTGCCTTCGTTATGCCAACCTGCCGGCAGGAATTATGCGAATCTGTTTGTAGATTCCAAGCACCGCAGCGGGGCTGCCCGCGCCTTACTCCACCGTCACCGACTTCGCCAGGTTACGCGGCTTGTCCACGTCGGTGCCGCGTGCGCAGGCCGTGTGGTACGCCAGCAGCTGCAGCGGCACCACATGCAGGATCGGCGAGAGATCACCGTAGTGCTCGGGCAGGCGGATCACCTGGATGCCGTCGGACGACTGGATCTGCGTGTCGCTGTCGGCAAACACGTACAGGCGGCCACCGCGTGCGCGCACTTCCTGGATATTGGACTTGAGCTTTTCCAGCAGTGCGTCATTAGGGGCGACGGTCACTACCGGCATGGCTTCGGTGACCAGCGCCAGCGGGCCGTGCTTGAGCTCGCCCGCCGGATAGGCTTCGGCGTGGATATACGAGATTTCCTTGAGCTTGAGCGCGCCTTCCAGGGCGATCGGGTAATGCAGGCCGCGGCCGAGGAACAGCGCGTTCTCGCGGCGGGCGAAATCTTCCGACCAGGCGATGATCTGCGGCTCCAGCGCCAGCACGCCATGCAGCGCGGCGGGCAGGTGGCGCAGGTTGGTCAGGGCCTTGGCCTCGGCGTCTTCGGTCAGCAGGCCGCGCACCTTGGCCAGCGCCAGCGTCAGCATGTAGAGCGCGGCCAGCTGCGTGGTGAAGGCCTTGGTCGAGGCCACGCCGATCTCGGTGCCGGCGCGCGTCAGGAAGCGCAGCTCGGTCTCGCGCACCATGGCGCTGGTGGCCACATTGCAGACCGCCAGCGTGTGCACGTGGCCAAGCGCGCGCGCATGACGCAGCGCGGCCATGGTGTCGGCGGTCTCGCCGGACTGCGAGATCACCACCACCAGCGCGCGCGGGTTAGGCACGGTGTCGCGGTAGCGGTATTCGCTGGCGACCTCGACCTGGGTCGGGATCCTGGCAATGCTTTCGAGCCAGTACTTGGCGGTGCAGCCGGAGTAATAGCTGGTGCCGCAGGCCAGGATCAGCACACTGTCGATGCCGGCAAAGACCTCGGCCGCGTTGTTGCCGAACAGTTCCGGCGAGAGGCTTTCCACGCCTTCCAGCGTGTCGCCCAGCGCGCGCGGCTGTTCGAAGATTTCCTTCTGCATGAAGTGGCGGTACGGGCCCAGGTCCACTGACGCGGCATGGGCTTCCACCAGGCGCGCTTCGCGCTCGACCGGGTGGTCGTTCACGTCGTGGATGATCACGCCGTCCAGCGCGATCTCGACCACATCGCCCTCTTCCAGGTAGATGATGCGGTTGGCGGTGCCGGCCACGGCGAGCGCGTCGGAGGCCAGGAAGGCCTCGTTCTCGCCCAGCGCCACCACCAGCGGCGAACCGGCGCGCGCGCCGACCACGCGGCCCGGCTGGTCCTTGGCGAACACGGCGATGGCGTAGGCGCCGTGCAGGCGCTTGGTTACCGCGCGCACCGAGGCGAACAGGTCGCCGCGCGTGGCACTGCTCGGATAGGTGTAGGCCTGGTGGATCAGGTGGGCAACCACCTCGGTATCGGTCTGCGATTCAAAGCCGTAGCCGACCGCGCGCAGTTCTTCGCGCAACGGCTCGTAGTTCTCGATGATGCCGTTGTGCACCAGGGCGATGGTCTCGCCCGACAGGTGCGGGTGGGCGTTGACGGTATCGGGCTTGCCATGCGTGGCCCAGCGCGTATGCGCCACGCCAGTGAAGCCGGACAGGCCGGAAGCCTGCGTCTGCGCGTCCAGGTCGGCCACGCGCGACACGGTGCGCGCGCGCTCGACCGCATCGTCGCGCACGACGGCGACGCCGCACGAGTCATAGCCGCGATACTCCAGGCGGCGCAGGCCTTCGATCAGGACCGGAACGATATTGCGCGTGGAAACCGCGCCGACGATGCCACACATGCTGAACCCCCGTTTGCTGGCGCCTGCCCGTAGACCTCCGGCGCCGGTATGAATCCCGTGGCGCCGCCTCGCCGAGGCGGCGCGTGCCCTGGCCGCCTGGCGGCCACCTGACGCTTACTGCTTCGGCTGCTTGACCGGGCGTTGCCACGCCTGGATGGTCATCTGCTTGGCCCGCGACAGCGTCAGCTTGTCGGCGGGCGCCTCCTTGGTTAGCGTGGTGCCGGCGCCCAGCGTGGCGCCGCGGCGCACCGTCACCGGGGCCACCAGCTGGGTGTCGGAGCCGATAAAGACATCGTCCTCGATCACCGTGCGGTGCTTGTTCACCCCGTCATAGTTGCAGGTGATGGTACCCGCGCCAATATTGACGCGCGACCCCACCGTGGCATCGCCAACATAAGCCAGGTGGTTGGCCTTGCTGTGCGCGGCCACCTGGGCGTTCTTGACCTCGACAAAGTTGCCGATATGCACGTCCTCGCCCAGCTCGGTGCCGGGGCGCAGGCGCGCGTATGGCCCGATGCGCCCGGCGGGGCCGACCCTGGCCTCGTCGATATGGCAGAACGGATGCACCTGGGCGCCGGCGCCGACGGTGCTGTTGCGGATCACGCAATGGGCGCCGATGCGCACACCGTCTTCCAGGTGCACGCGTCCTTCAAAAACGCAGCCGACGTCGATGGTAACGTCGCGCCCGCAGCTCAGTTCGCCGCGCACGTCGATGCGGGCCGGATCCAGCAGCGTCACGCCGGCTTCCAGCAGGCGCCGGGCCTGGTTGCCCTGGTGGATGCGCTCGACCTCGGCCAGCTGCAGCTTGCTGTTGACGCCGAGCGTCTCCCAGATCGCCGCCGGCTGGGCCGAGACGGTCTCCACGCCATCGGCCACGGCGCGCTCGACCGTGTCGGTCAGGTAGTACTCGCCCTGGGCATTGTCGTTGCGCAGCGTCGACAGCCACTTGCGCAGGTGGCCGGTGGGGCACACGATAATGCCGGTGTTGATCTCGCGGATCGCCTTTTCGGCGTCGGTGGCGTCCTTCTGCTCGATGATGCGGACGATGCTGCCCGCGGCATCGCGCACTATGCGGCCGTAGCCGGTCGGGTCGGGCATTTCCACGGTCAGGACGCCAAAGCGCTGCGTGCCGGCTTCGGCCACAAGTGCCTGGAGCGTGGCAGCGCTGGTGAGCGGCACGTCACCGTAGAGAACCAACGTGGGCTGGCTGTCGTCCAACAAGGGAAGTGCCTGCATCACCGCATGGCCCGTACCAAGCTGCTGGGGCTGTTCGGCAATGGCGACATCGTCGGCGGCAACAGCCTCGCGCACGCGCTGGGCACCGTGGCCAACCACGACCACCAGCCGCGACGGCGACAGCGCACGTGCCGTGTCCAGGACATGCGCGAGCATAGGCCGCCCGGCTACCGGGTGCAGTACCTTGGGCAAATCGGAATACATCCGCTTGCCCATGCCCGCGGCGAGAATGACGATATTCACAAGGAGACCCCTAAGTGAGTGTGTCCAAAAATATTCTTGAAAACGCCAGCCGGGTGTTTGGCGGACTGCGCCGCCAGGCATGGCGAAAACCTGCGACCAGGCCTGCGCATAATCCCGCAAATCCTTGCCAGGACTTGGCTGGCAGCCATCTGGGGGGCCCGGTTGCGATGCGCGCTGATTTTAACATGGCGGTTTCTGCGCATCGGGCTGCCGTTTCTGAATTTCACAATTGGTGGGCCCGGCGGATTTTCGCGATTCTGGGCGCGGCGGCTTTGTGCGCCTGCAGCGCCATGAAGCTCGGATACCAGCAGGGTGACCACCTGGCGTACTGGTGGATCGACAACTACGTCGATGTCACCACGGCCCAGGAGCCGCTCACGCGCGAGGCCATCGCGCGCTTTTTTGCCTGGCATCGCAAGGCGCAGTTGCCGGAAATCGCCGCCTTGCTGCAGCAGGCCAAGACCGACGTGCGCCAACCGGTGACACCGGCCACGGTCGAGCACTTCCAGGACGCCTCGGAGCAACTGGCGCGCAAGTCGTTCGAACAAGCGATGCCCGACCTCGCCGACCTGTTGCTGACGCTGACGCCCGAGCAGATCGGCCGCATGGAAAAGAAATTTGCCGAGGGCAATGCCAAGTACCGCAAGAAATTCCTGAATCCAAATCCTGCCGAGCGCGAGCAAGCGCGCTATGACAAGGTGATGGACTACGCGCGGCTGGTCTATGGCAACTTCTCCAGCGATCAGGAAATGGCCATCCGGGCCAGGATGGGCCCGGTGGTGCAGAATACCGACGCGCGCTACGCCGAGCGCGTCGCCCGGCAGCAGGAATGGCTCAGGATGGTGCGCTACGTGCAGGCCACGCAGCCACCCAAGGCGCAGGTGATAGACCTGCTGCGCCGCTTCCGCGAATACTGGCAGAACCCGCCAGCCAAGCATGCCGCCAGCCACGAAGCCAACCTCAATGCGGGCATCGCGCTGACCGTGGCCATCGCCAACATGACCACGCCGCAGCAGAAGGCGCATGCGCAAGACCGGTTCCAGAAATGGATCGACGACACGCATGCGCTGATACGCGAGAAGGCGAACGCCCCGGTGCAGTCGGCGGCGACGAAGCGGGAAAATTGAAGAGCGGTTGTCTGCTCCCGCTCGCGCAAGCGGGAGCGGGAGCGGGAGCGGGAGCAGACAACCGGCAAGCTTACGCTGTCGGCAGTCTTACTGCGTGCCGGCCTGCTCCGCCGCCGGTGCCGCGGCAGCCGCGGGCGGGCGCTCGAAGCGCACGAACTCCATCCGGTTCTCTTCCACGTTGCCGGCAAACATCAGCGGCTGCTGCTGGAAGGTGGTTTCGCCGAACAGTGACGCTTCATCCACCTTGGCCAGGCCGGTGGCCAGCCCGGTGAACGGGAACAGGTCGGTATCGGCCAGGTGCGACGGCACCACGTTGCGCAGCGCCGCGAAGATATTGTCGATACGGCCCGGATTCTGGCGCTCCCAGTCCTGCAGCATCTCGCTGACCTTCTTGCGCTGCAGGTTTTCCTGCGAACCGCACAGGTTGCAGGGGATGATCGGGAATTCCATGGCGCGCGCATACGACGCGATGTCCTTCTCCGAGCAGTACGCCAGCGGGCGGATCACGATGTGCTGGCCATCGTCGGTCGACAGCTTGGGCGGCATCGCCTTCATCTTGCCGCCGAAGAACATGTTCAGGAAGAAGGTCTGGACGATGTCGTCGCGGTGGTGGCCCAGCGCGATCTTGTTGGCGCCCAGCTCCTTGGCGGTGCGGTAGATCACGCCGCGGCGCAGGCGCGAGCACAGTGAGCAGGTGGTCTTGCCCTCGGGCACCTTCTCCTTGACGATCGAGTAGGTATCCGCCTCGACGATCACATATTCCACGCCGACCGACTTCAGATACTCCGGCAGGATGTGTTCCGGGAAGCCTGGCTGCTTCTGGTCCAGGTTCATCGCGATCAGCTTGAACCGGATCGGCGCGCGCTTTTGCAGCGCCATCAGGACCGACAGCATGGTGTATGAGTCCTTGCCGCCACTCATGCAGACCAGCACGGTGTCGCCGTCCTCGATCATGCCGAAGTCGCCGATGGCCTTGCCGGTTTGCGATTGCAGCCTCGTCTCGAGGCGGTAGAAGTTGTTCGAGTGGCTCATGGAGCATCCTGTTGCGTGGCGCCCGCCGGATGGAATGGCCGGCGCGGCGCGAAGCGGCAACATTTTACTTTAGGCGCCCGCAAGCTGCAGGGCGCGGGCAGGACGGCTCAGGCCTGCTTGATATGGAATACCTCTACGCCGACCGAATCGCAATCCGGGTACACGTCCGGCTTCTCGGTCGACACGCGCACCGCGCGCACCTTGGGGTGCTTGAGCATGGCGCGGGCCACGTCGTCGCACAGCGTTTCCTGCAGGTGCACGTGGCCCTGCGCCATGCGCTCGGCCACGGTGTTGCGCATGAAGTCGTAGTCGACCACTTCGTCGAGCTTGTCAGCCTGCGGGGTGCTCTGCGCCAGCGGCACGAACAGGTCGATATTGATCAGCACCCGCTGTTCGCCCTTCTTCTCGAATTCGTGCACGCCGATATTGATCTGCACTTCGTAGTTGCGCAGGAACATGCGTCGGCAGTCTTGCAGGCTGGGGTGGGAAAGGGCGGCGAGCATGGTCATGAGCGGGCTGCTGAGAAGAAAAAGGAAGCCGCGCCCGGCGGGCGCGGCACATCAGGCACTACGGTATTCGGTTGCTGGCTTCCAGCTTACTCGGTCAGGAACATCACGTCGCGCGCCAGCGGCATCAGGTGCTGGCCGCCGTCCACATACAGCGTGGTGCCGGTCACGGCGCGCGCCTGCGCCAGGTAGGCCACCGCCTGGGCGATATCCTCGGGCGTGGACGACTGGCCCAGCGGCGTCACGCGATGCGCGCGGCGGAAGCTCTGCTCGGACTGCTCGCCGGACACCAGCGTGATGCCCGGGGCCACGCCCACCGCGCGCAGGCGCGGCGCCAGCGCCTGGGCCAGCTGCACCGTGGCGGTCTGCAGCGCGGCCTTGGACAGCGTGTACGAGAGGAAGTCCGGGTTCAGGTTGTCCAGCTTCTGGTCCAGCAGGTTGATCACCACGCCGCGCGGTTCGGCGGCCTTGTCGTTGCCGGCGGCGGCGGCCAGGGCCTTGTGCAGTTCACGCGCGAGCAGCAGCGGCGCCGCCACGTTGGTGCGCATATGCGTATCCAGCGACGCATATGAGAAGCTGGTCGCCACATCGTACTGGAACAGCGAAGCGTTGTTGACCAGGCAAGTGGGCACGCCCAGCGCGGCGGCGCAATCGGCCACCAGGCGGCCGGTGGCGGCCTCGTCGGCCAGGTCGGCGCGCAGCACCGCGGCACGGCGGCCCAGCGCGCGGATCTGCGCGGCCAGGGCCTCGGCCTCGTCCACCGAGCGATGGCAGTGCACGGCCACGTCCCAGCCCTGCGCGGCCAGTTCAAGCGCGATGGCGCGGCCCAGGCGGCGCGCGCCACCGGTCACCAGCGCCACGCCGCGGGCGGTGGCGCGCTGGCCACCGGTCTGGTCACTGGTCTGGCTGGCAGGAATCTTGGATGCGGGCATTGCTACAATCGCAGGATGCAGAAAGCCGCTAGTTTACCCCTTCCCCCCGCCGACGCGCAGGCCGCCTCCGATACCCTTACGGCCCGCATTGGCGAATCCATCGACGCGGCCGGCGGCTGGATCGGCTTTGACCGCTATATGGCGCTGGCACTGTACGCGCCCGGCCTGGGCTATTACAGCGGCGGCTCGGCCAAGTTCGGTCGCGATGCCCGCGACGGCAGCGACTTCATCACCGCCCCGGAACTGAGCCCCTTTTTCGCGCGCACGCTGGCGCGCCAGTTCGCGCCGCTGCTGGCCCAGGGCCTGCCGGGCGTGATGGAATTCGGCGCCGGCACCGGGCGGCTGGCGGCGGATTTACTGCTGGGGCTGGAGCTGGAAGGCCAGTTGCCGGAGTCATACGCCATCGTCGAGTTGTCGGGCGAACTGCGCGCGCGCCAGCAGGCCACGCTGGCGCAGCGCGCGCCGCACCTGGCGGACCGCGTCACCTGGCTCGACACGCTGCCAGACGCCTTCGCAGGCGTGATCATCGGCAATGAAGTGCTGGATGCGATGCCGGTACAGCTCTACGCGCGCAGCGGCGGCCGCTGGCATGAGCGCGGCGTGGTGCGCAGCGACGATGGCGAACGCGCCTTCCGCTTCGAGGACCGCGCGCTGCCCGACGCCGACGTGCCGCAGACCCTGCGCGCCATCCCGGGCGACCACGACCTGGTCACCGAGACCCACGCCGAAGCCGAGGGCTTCACACGCGCAGTGGGCGCCATGCTGGCAAGTGGCGCCGCCTTCTTCATCGACTACGGCTTCCCCGCGCGCGAGTACTACCACCCGCAGCGCGCCGGCGGCACGCTGATGTGCCACTACCGCCATCATGCGCACCCTGACCCGTTCCTCTACCCGGGCCTGCAGGACATCACCGCGCACGTGAACTTCAGCGGCATCGCCCTGGCCGCCGTGGATGCGGGCCTGACGGTGTCGGGTTTCGCCTCGCAGGCGCGCTTCCTGATGAACGCCGGCATCACCGAGCTGCTGATGGCACTGGACCCGTCCGACGCGCGCGCCTTCCTGCCGCAGGCCAACGCGGTGCAGAAGCTGCTGTCCGAAGCGGAAATGGGCGAACTGTTCAAGGTCATCGTCCTGACCCGCGGGCTGGATGACAGTGAGCCGCTGACGGGCTTCGCCCGCGGCGACCGCTGCCACGCGCTGTAGGCCGGCCATGCTGCGCTGGACCTTTACCATCTTCTTCAGCGTGATCGTGCTGTCCGCGGCATTGCCATGGCTGCAGAAGATCGGGCTGGGACGCCTGCCGGGAGATCTACGCTTCCGGCTGTTCGGGCGCGAGTTTGTACTGCCGTTTGCATCGACGATCCTGCTGTCGATGGTGGCGCTGTTGATCGGCAAGCTGCTTTAGTCCGCTGAATCACTTGATTGCGCCGACGGTAAACCCGGCAACGAAACGGTCAAGGAAACTGTTGTAGAGCGCAGCCACCGGCACGCTGACGATCAGGCAGGCGCCCATCAGGGAACCCCAGAAATAGACATCGCCCCGCACCAGGAAGGTCGGCACGCCGACGCTCACCGTGTACTGCGACGAACTGGTGATGAAGGTCAGCGCATAGACAAATTCCTGCATCGCCAGCGTGGCGCTGAAGATGACCACGGTCAGAATCCCGCTCGACGACAGCGGCACCACCACCTTCAGGAACGCGCCGAAGCGGCTCAGGCCATCCATCATCGCGGCTTCCTCGATGTCGCGCGGCACCGCCTTGAAAAACCCCATCATCAGCCAGCTGCAGAACGGCACCGTGAAGCTGGGGTACACCAGCACCAGCGACCACAGCGAATCCTGCAGGCCCAGTACGCCGATGATGCGCGAGAACGGGATAAACAGGACGGTGGGCGGAATCAGATAGGTCAGGAAGATGCCGATGGCCCACTGCCGGCCCCAGCGGCCCGACAGCCGGGCCAGGCTGTAGCCAGCGGGCACGGCCAGGATGAGCGTGATCAGCACCACGCCGACGGCCACGACCAGGGTATTGAGCACCCAGCGCAGATAACGGGTCTCGCCGAACAGGATCCGCAGGTTTTCCATCGTCGGCGGCAGGTTGAACAGGAACGGGTTGTTGGCGGTGTTGATCAGGTCGTGCACATCCTTGAAGGTCGTGATCAGCATCCAGTAGAAGGGAAACGCGCAGAACGCCGCAAATGCGGCGAGGACGCCGAAATGGGCGCCGCGCGCGGCCCAGCTTCGCCAGGTGATGGCAGCGGGGCGCATTTCAGGTCACCTCAGTGCGGCGCGCCACGGTCAGCAGCACGATCACGACCGCGACCAGCACCGGGAACAGGAACAGCGAGATGGCGGCCCCTTCCGCCAGGTCGCCGCCCTGGATGCCGGTGAAGAAGGCCAGGCTGGCCAGCACCTGGGTGGTGTCGTACGGCCCGCCGCGGGTCAGCACGTAGATGATGATCATGTCGGTGAAGGTGAACACGATGCCGAACAGCAGCGCCACCAGCATGATGGGCATCACCAGCGGAAGGTTGATGAGGAACAGGTGCCGCCAGAAGCCGGCGCCATCCATGGCGGCGGCATCGTGGATGTCCTGCGGGATGCCGCTCAGGCCGGCGAGGATGATCACCGTGGCCAGCGGCAGCAGGCGCCAGACATCCACCACGATGACCGAGGCCATCGCCAGCTCCGGCTGGCCGAGCCACACCGGCCAGTTGTGCGGGCCCAGCACGCCGGCCGCGGCCAGGGTCCAGTTGATGATGCTGTAGACCGGATCGAAGATCCACAGCCAGCCGATGGTGCCGAGCGAGATCGGCGCCACCCACGGCAGCAGGATCAGCAGGCGCACCAGCCATTTGCCGCGGAAGTCCTGGTACAGGGCCAGCGCCAGCATCTTGGCCAGCACCACCACCAGTACCTGCGACACCAGCGTGAAGACCAGCGCGTTGCGCAGCGAACGCCAGAACGTGTTGCTTTCCAGCACGCGACGGAAGTTCTCCAGGCCGACGAAGTGCAGCGCCTGGCTGCCTACCGTGGCATCCGAAAGGCTGTAGTAGATCGAGAGCATGAACGGAAAGCCGACCAGCAGCGCGATGTAGATCACCGCCGGGGCGAGCATGGCGCGGCCGAGCCAGCGGTCGTCGTCAGTCAGGCGCGGCGCTGGCTGCAACGCCAGGTCCGCCGCCGGCTGCCCGGTGGCGATGTGCAGGGGCTTCACGGCGCGGCTCCCAGGCTGGAACCGGATTTCGCATCGAAGCGGCGCAGGTCGCGCTCGCGCACCACGAAGCGGTGGCCGGTGCCGGCCTCGATCGGGACCGTCACCGTGCAGGGAATGCGCGAAACCACGCTGGCCGGCGGCAGCGGCGCTTCCAGCTTGCCGTACACCAGACGGTCCGAGCCCAGGTTCTCGATGCGCGTCACGTCCACGGCAAAGGCTCGCAGCGCATCCTCCGCGGGATAGGCTTCGCGCGGCAGGAAATGCTCGGGCCGGAACCCGGTCACGACCCCGTCGGCCTCGACCAGGTTCATCGGCGGCGAGCCGATAAAGGTGGCAACGAAGAGATTGGCGGGATGCTCATAGACCTCCTGCGGCGTGCCGATCTGGTGAATCCTGCCGTGGTCGAGGATGGCGATGCGGTCGCCCAGGCCCAGCGCCTCGATCTGGTCATGGGTTACGTAGATGGTGGTAATGGCCAGCCGGCGCTGGAACCGTTGCAGTTCGTCGCGCGCCGAGGTCCGCAGCTTGGCGTCAAGGTTGGACAAGGGCTCGTCGAGCAGGAACGCCACCGGCTCGCGCACCACCGCGCGCGCCAGCGCCACCCGCTGGCGCTCGCCGCCGGACAGCTGGCGCGGCTTGCGCTGCAGCAGAGGGCCGATGCCGAACAATTGCGCGGCCCAGTCCACCTTGCGCCCGGCCTCCTCGCGCGACATGTGCCTGGCCCGCAGCGGGAAGGCGATGTTGTCGAACACATTGAGGTGCGGGTACAGGGCGTAGCTCTGGAACACCATCGCCATATTGCGCAGCCTGGGAGGCAGCGCCGTGACGACGCGGCCATCCACCAGGATATCGCCGCGGCTGGGCGCCTCGAGCCCGGCAATCAGGCGCAGCAGCGTGGTCTTGCCGGAGCCGGACGGCCCCAGCAGGACCAGGAACTCGGCATCGCGGGCGCCAAGGTCGACATTGTCGACCGCGTTGGCGCCATCGAAATGCTTGGTGAGCGAGCGAACTTCTACGGTAGCCATATCCGGCCGCGCGCTACACCATGCCCTTGTCGCGCCACTTGGCGAAGATGCGCTTGCATGCGGCATCGGCGATCCGGACCGCGTTCTCCGGCGTCTCGTCGCCCGTGGCGGCCTTGGCGAACATGGTGTTGAGGACCCAGGTATTGAAGATCTCATCGATGGCCGCGTTGGCGTAGCCGGGGTAGCCGACATTGGTCGCCTGGTTCATCAGCGCGCCAAGCACCTTGTACTTGTCGCGCGGCGTGGCCTTCTGGTCGTCGGCAATCAGCTTCTGCAGGTCGGGCACGGTGCTGGGGAAGCAGGGGAAGTTGTAGAACTCGCTGCCCAGGAAGCCCTGCCGGAAGTTGTCGATATAGTCGACCAGGAACTTCTTCGCGCCGGCGATGTTCTCGGCGAATTTCCAGATCACGTAGCAGTCCATCACGTGCTCCAGCGCGATGCGCCGCACCGGCCCCTGCAGCGCCTGCGTGAGCCAGATGTCGCGCGCGATCGGCAGGTCCTTTTTCTCGGCCTCGCGGGTGATGGAGATGGCGTTCAGGCAGAGCGAGATCTTGCCAGCCAGCATGGCGCGATTGTTGGACGACGGGTCCCATGCCAGTACGTCCGGCGTCATGGCCTCCTGGAACAGCGCCTTGACGAACTTCACCGCTTCCACGGTGTTCTTCGAGTTCAGCACCACGGTGTGCCGTTCGTCCTGGACCGATCCGCCGAAGGCATACAGGATGGCGCGCATCGCCATCGCGGTGTCGAGTTCCGCGGACAGCCCGACGCCAACCGGAATGCCGTGCCTGGCCTTGATCTTGCGGCCGGCGGCGAGGATGTCCAGCCAGGTGTCCGGCGGCTTCATGCCGACGTCGTCCCAGAGGTCCTTGCGGTAGTTGATCGGGTCCGGCACGAAGCTGTCAGAGAAGCCGAAGTACTTCTTCGTCTTCGGGTTGTACGTGCTCTTGATCGCCAGCTCCATCGGCTTGCCATGCTTGCGCTGGCATTCCTCATAAAGCTCGCGATGGTCGATCACCTGCTCCTCGTAGACCGGTGGCGGCGACAGGAACATGAACAGGTCGTGCCCTTTCTGCGCCGACACTTCGGCGGCGGCACGCGTGGCCAGCGCGGGAATGCCGACGTGGTCGACCACCACCTCGGTGTCATTCTTCTGGCCCCACTGCTTCACATAGGTGTCGTCGAACCACTTGTCGTAGCCCGGCACGAAGTGGTTCCACTGCAGGATCTTGAGGGTGTGCTTTGCCGCATGGGCATGCCTGGGGATCAGGAAGGGCCCGAGCCCGGCCGCAAGCCCGACGGCGCCCGTGGTCCGGATGAATCTGCGCCTGCCGGCATTGGTGTCCGCGGTGTCGGTATCCGCATAGGTGCTGGTGGCGACGGCCGTATCGGTACCACCTGGATGCGCTGTCTTGGCCATGGCTATCTCCTTGTACGAGAAAGCGGTCGGCTCCCACCCCGGTTCAGGTAGCCAGCTACCCCATTCTTAAGGGTAGGCTTCATTTCATGAATAGGAAATCCCGATACATGTCATGAAGTGATGGAACCGTGACTTGCAGCCCTTCCCCTTTCCGAAATGAGTCCTAAGCTGGAAAGAGTGAGGAGGTGAGATGAAAACCGCATCCACACGCAGCTTGCCAGCCGGTGCCAGGCGCGCCATCCACATACGCCTTGCCACCCTCTGCGCCCTCGCCGGGCTTGGCCTGGCCCTGTCGTTCCCTGTGGCAGCCAAGGTGGAGGGCGACACCATCGTCCTCGGGGCCGCGGTCTCGCTGACCGGCAAGTACGCCACCAATGGCAAGAACACGCAGGACGGCTACAACCTTGCCGCGAAGCGCATCAACGAGACGGGCGGCGTCAAGGTCGGCGGCAAGGCCTACCAGCTGAAGATCATCTTCTACGACGATGAATCCACGTCGGCCCGCGGCGCGCAGCTGGCCGAGCGGCTGATCAGCCAGGACGGCGTCAAGTTCGTGCTGGGGCCCTACAGCTCCGGGCTTACCAAGGCGATCGCCCCGGTCACCGAGAAGTACCGGATCCCGATGGTCGAGGGCAACGGCGCGGACCGCAACCTGTTCACGCAGGGCTACCGCTACATGTTCGCGGTGCTCAATACCTCCGACTACTACCTGCGCGCCGCCATCAACCTTGCTGCCGAGGAAGCGCAGCGGGCAGGCAAGTCACCCAAGAGCCTCAAGGTGGCCATCGCCATCGAAAACGACAACTTCTCCCAGGATGTGCGCGACGGCGTGGAAGAGGATGCGAAACGCCTTGGCATGCAGGTGGTCATCGACGACAAGCTGCCGCCCGAGCTGAACGACATGTCGGTCACGCTGGCCAAGGTGAAGGCGCTCAAGCCGGACATCCTGGTGGTATCCGGCCATGAAAAGGGCGCGGCGCTGGCGGTGCGGCAAGTGGCAGAGATGCGCATTGACGTGCCGATGCTGGCCCTGACCCACTGCGACTCCGCCCAGATCATCGAGAAGTTCGGCAAGAGCGCGGAATTCGCGGTGTGCGGCTCGCAATGGGACCGCTCGCTCAGCTACAAGGACCGCTGGTTCGGCACGGCCGAGCAGTATGCGCTGCGCTTCGAGCAGGAGTTCCGCTACGAGGCACCGTACCAGGCGGCTGAATCCAGCGCCGCCGTGCTGGCCTTCGCCGACGCCTTCGAGCGTGCCGGCTCGTTCGATACGGAGAAGGTCCGCGATGCCCTGGCAAAAACCGACCTGATGACGTTCTACGGCCCGCTCAAGTTCGACCAGAGCGGCAAGAACATTGCCAAGTCGATGGTGCTGTACCAGGTGCAGGACGGCAAGTTCAAGGTGGTCGCGCCGGGCAAGTGGGCGTCGTCGAAGGTCATCTATCCGGCACCTGCCTCGGCGCGGCGCAAATAAGGGGCTGCTGCGCGGCCTGACGCAGATGACCAATCTCGCGGTCCTCGTCCAGAGTCCTGAGCTGAACCTGCAGCTCGTGGTGGATGGCCTGCTGGCCGGCGCGATCTTTGCGCTGGCCGCCTACGGCATGGCGCTGGTATGGGGCGTGATGAACCTCATCAACGTGGCCCAGGGCGAGCTGGTGATGCTGGGCGGCTATATCGTGATCTGGCTGGTCGGCAAGGGCGTGCCCGCGATGCTGGCCGTTCCGGTTGCCGCGGCGGTGATGTACTGCGTGGGCTGGGGACTCTATCGCATCGTCATCTTCCGGCTCGTCGAGCGCGATCTCTTTGTCTCGGTGCTGGCCACCTTCGGCCTGAGCATCGTGCTGCAGCAGCTCGCCAACCTGGCCTTCGGCGCCAATGTGCGCACGGTCGATGCGGGACTTGGCAGCCTGTTGCTGCCGAGCGGACTAGTGGTGCCGAAGATCAAGCTGGCGGCGTTCGCCGCAGCCCTGGCGCTGGGCGCCGGCCTGATGCTGTTCCTCAGGCATTCGCGCCGCGGCCAGGCGATCCGGGCTACCGCCCAGAACGCGCGCGCTGCCCGTGTGCTGGGAGTGGACGCCGACCGCATCTACGCCTCGACCTTCGCCCTCAATGCCGCCATCTGCGGCGCGGCTGGCGGGCTGGTGGCAATGACCTGGATCATCCACCCCTACCTGGGCCTGCCCTATACCGTGCGCGCCTTCATGATCGTGGTGGTGGCCGGGCTGGGCAGCATGCTGCCGGTGCTCGGCGCGGGGGGCGGGCTGGGCATTGCCGAGAACTATGCCGGCTTCCTGCTCGGCACCGAATACCAGACTGCCTTCCTCTATGCCCTGCTGGTGGCGATCCTGGTGAGCCGCAACCTGATGCTGCGCCGGCGGCGCGGCTACCTGCGATGAACCCGCACCGGCACGGCGCGCACCGGCCGGAATCGGATGCCCCGGCTGCCACGGCGGCCTGGCTGGCGCTGCTCGCGGGCAGCCTGGGCGCGCTGATCGCGCCGTGGCTGTTCGGCGGCATCACCACGCAACTGACCTTTCTCTGGCTGATGGTGCTGTTCGCGCTGACGTGGGATGTGATGGGCGGGCAGATGGGCTACAACTCCTTCGGCAACATCGTGTTCTTCGGCGTGGGCGCCTATGTCTGCGCGGTGGCGCAGCGCGACTTCGGGCTGGGCTACTTCGCCGGCCTCGCGGCAGGTACCGGCCTGGCGGCGCTGGCGGCCGTGGCTGCGGCGCTGGCGCTGGGCCCGGCCATGCTGGGCTTGCGCGGCCACTACTTCGCCATCGGCACGCTGGGCCTGGGCATCGCCTTCGCCGATGCCGCCGCCGGCTGGGATTTCATCGGCGCGGGCTCGGGCATGACGCTGCCGCTGTTCCCGGGTGCCGCCGGCAGCCGCGAGCCGTTCTTCTACTACGCGATGCTGGCGCTGGCCGTGCTGACCCTGCTGTCGCTGCGCTGGCTCTATGCGCGGCCATTCGGCCTCGCGCTCAATGCCATCCGCGACGACGAGGACAAGGCCGAGGCGCTCGGCCTGCACACCACGCGCTACAAGATCCTGGCCTGGTGCGTCTGCGCCGTCTTCCTCGGCATGGCGGGCGCCCTGACGGGCAACCTGGTGGGCTTCATCGATCCGCGCGAGCTGGCCTTTGCCGGCGCCACCTTCGGCGTGTGGATGGTGGTGATGGCAATCCTGGGCGGCAAGGGCACGCTGTGGGGGCCGGTGATTGGCGCCGCGCTGTTCCACCTGACCCAGGAGCTGTTCTGGACTTACCTGCTGAACTGGCAGCGCGTTGCGCTGGGCGTGCTGATCGTGCTCATCGTGGTGCTGTTCCCGACCGGCATCATGGGCTGGCTGCGTGAGACCAGCGCAAACCGCCGCCGCATCACGGGGAGTGCCACGCCATGACCGACCTGCTTGCGGTGCGCGGCGTCACCAAGCGCTTCGGCGGTGTCGTCGCCAACCATGAGATCTTCCTGCAGGTGCCGCACGGCAGCATCGTCGGCCTGATCGGGCCGAACGGTTCGGGCAAGACGACCCTGTTCAATTCCATCGTCGGCTACCACCCGATCGACGGCGGATCGATCGCGTTCGACGGGCGCGAGATCTCGCGGCTGCGCGTTCCTGCGATCGCGCGCCTGGGCCTGGTGCGCACCTTCCAGCAGACGCGGGTGTTCGGCAAGATGAGCTGCCTGCAGAACCTGCAGGTCAGCGTGCCCCATGTGCATGAAGGACTCGCCGCCATGTGCACGCGGCAGTCGCCGGCAGTGACGGAGCGGGCCCGGAAGATCCTGCGCATGGCCGGGCTGCAGGGTCACGCGGACCAGCGCGGCGCCGATCTGTCATTCGGGCAGCAGAAGCTGCTCGAGATCTGCATGGCCCTGATGAACGAGCCCAGGCTGCTGCTGCTCGATGAGCCGACCGCCGGCGTGAACCCGGTGATGATCGACAGCCTGATCGCGCTGCTCACGGACATCAACGCGCGGCTCGGCATCACCCTGCTGGTGATCGAACACAATATGCGGGTGATGATGCAGCTGGCCGGCCACATCTATTGCCTGGCGCATGGTGAGGTGCTGGCGCAGGGATCGCCGGCCCAGATCACCGCCAACCGCGCAGTGGTCGAGGCCTACCTGGGAGGACAACCATGATCAGCGCGCACACCGCGGCCCAGCCGGCTGCCCACGCGCCTGCCGCCACGCTCGCCGCCGCCCTCTCGCGCCCCCGGCCAACCGCCGCGCAACTCGAGCAGCTGGCCGGCGGCACACCGATGGTCGCCGTGGATAACCTGGTCGCCGGCTATGGCGGCATGGAGATCCTGCACGGCTTCAGCCTGCGCGTGGCGCGCAGCGGTTCGCTGTGCCTGATCGGCCCGAACGGCGCGGGCAAGTCCACCGTGCTGCGCGCCATCTACGGCCTGGCCCGGGTCATGTCGGGGACCATCACCGTGGCCGGCGCGCCGGTCACCCACCTGCGCGCCGAGCAGAAGCTGCGGCAGGCAGGCGTGGCCTATGTGCTGCAGGAGAGTTCGATCTTCCCCGACATGACGGTCGAAGAAAACCTGCTGATGGGCGGCTACCTGATGCGGCACCCGCGCGACGCCGCGGCGGCGGCCGAGCGCATCTTCCAGCGCCACGGCGCGCTTGCGCAACGGCGCGGCCAGCGCGCCAGCGTGCTCTCCGGCGGCGAGCGCAGGCTGCTGGAAATCTCGCGCGCGCTGATGATGGATCCCGCCGTGCTGCTGGTCGACGAGCCCTCGATCGGGCTGGAGCCGCGCTATGTCGATTTGGTGTTCGAACTCCTGCGCCATCTGCAGCAGGATGAGGGCAAGACCATCATCCTGGTCGAGCAGAACGCCCGCAAAGGGCTAGCGTTCGCCGACCTCGGCTATGTCCTGGTGGCCGGGCAGCTGGCCATGGCCGGCAGTGGCGGCGAACTGAGCCGGGACCCGGAGGTCGGCCGGCTGTTTCTCGGTGCCTGACCCGGACCGGATGGCTGGCACCCGGTTTGCAAGGAGACTTAAATGTTCAAGCATATGCTGCTTGCGGTCGACGGCTCGGAGCTGTCCGAGGCGACTTACCGCAAAGCCATCGCGCTGGCCCAGGCAATGCACGCCAGCATCACGGCGGTCCAGGTCGTGACCCACTATGACGTGTTGCGCCTGCAAAGCGCCATGCGGCGCGAAGTCGCGGAGCGCTACATGAAAGAGGTGTACGGCCATGCCGAGGCATACCTGGCAAGGATCGCAGAGGAATCAGCCGCGGCGGGCGTGATGTGTGAAACCACCTGCGTCACCCGCGACCACGTCTACGAGGCCATCATCGATACGGCCGGGGCCAGGGGCTGCGACCTGATCGTGATGGCATCGCACGGGCGGCGCGGCGTGCAGGCACTGGTCCTCGGCAGCGAAACGCACAAGGTGCTGACGCATTCGAAGATTCCGGTGCTGGTCTATCGCTAGCTACCGAGCCGCTGCGCCACCGCCGCCACGCGCGCCGCATGAATGCGGTCGCGGATCTGGCTGACCTCGTCGCCGCATGCGCGCGCGATGGCGCCGGCGTCGACGGCCGCCGCTGCGCCCAGCGCAGCCAGCAAGCGCGCCGCCTGGGGATACTCGCGCGCCTCAAAGCCCTTGCGTCCGCGCATGTCGGCCTCACAGGCCTGCAGTGCTTCGGCAAAGCGGGCCGGCTTGCGCAGCGCATCGCAGCGTTCGAGCAGGCGCACCACGGCTGCCGCGCTGAATTCCAGCGAGCGGTGGATATTGCCGTGCTCGCGCGCCACCACCACCGCCAGGTCGCGGCAGTCGTTGGGTACGCGCAGCCGCAAGCAGACGGCTTCCAGCAGCCTGACGCTGCGCATCTCGTGGCCGGTATGGCGCGGCAGCACGTCCTCGGGCGTGGTGCCCTTGCCCAGGTCATGCACCAGCGCGGCAAAGCGCACCGGCAGCGGCGCGCCCAGCGCCGCGGCGCAGTCGATCACCATCATCACGTGCACGCCGGTATCGACCTCGGGGTGGTAGTCCGCGCGCTGCGGCACGCCCCACAGCCGGTCCAGCTCGGGCAGCAGCCGCGCCAGCGCGCCGCATTCGCGCAGCACCTCAAACATACGCGACGGGCGCGCCTCCATCAGCCCGCGCGCCAGTTCCTGCCAGACGCGCTCGGGGACCAGGGCATCCACCTCGCCCGCGGCCACCATCTCGCGCATCAGGCGCATGGTCTCGGCGGCAACGGTGAAGTCCTGGAAGCGCGCGGCAAAGCGCGCCAGCCGCAGGATGCGCACCGGGTCTTCGGCAAAGGCGTCGGAAACATGGCGGAACAAGCGCGCGGCCAGGTCGCGCTGGCCGCCGTGCGGATCGATCACGGGACCGGCCAGGTTGCCGTCGGCATCGACGGCGCGCGCCATCGCGTTGATGGTCAGGTCGCGCCGGACCAGGTCGTCCTCAAGCGTGACATCGGGCTCGCAGTAGAAGGCAAAGCCCTTGTAGCCCATCGCGGTCTTGCGCTCGGTGCGGGCCAGCGCGTACTCCTCCTGGGTGCGCGGATGCAGGAAGACCGGGAAATCCTTGCCCACCGGGCGAAAGCCTGCGGCCTCCATCTGCGCCGGAGTCGCGCCAACGACCACGTAGTCGCGGTCCTGGCTGGGCTTGCCCAGCAGTTCGTCGCGGATCGCGCCGCCGACGGCATACACCTGCATCGTTGTGGCCTCGTCATGGGGCGGCGCCGGGCAGGTGCCCGGCGCCGGCGGTATTTCTAGTGGTTGATGATTATCGCATCGGGACGGTCAGGGACCAGCCGATAGGGTTCGTCGTCGGCCAGGAAGTCGCGTTCCTCGCGTGCGCCGGCAATCCATTGCTGCATTGCCGGCAGCGCCAGCATGAAGTCGGCATAGGCCTTGGCGTCCCCGGCTTCATCGGGCAGGTGGATGCCATAGGTGGCAAAGCGGCTCACCACCGGCGCAAAGAACGCGTCGGCCACGGTGAACTCGCCGAACAGGAACGGCCCGCTCGCGCCGTGCTGCTTGCGCAGCCCTTCCCAGATCGCGGCGATGCGCTCCACGTCGCGCTGCACGGCCACGTTCCAGCCGCGCCCGGGCAGCACCGCGGTCACATTCATCGGCAACTGGCTGCGCAGGTTGCCGAAGCCCGAATGCATCTCGGCGCAGACGGCGCGCGCCACCGCGCGCTGGGCGCGGTCGGCCGGCCACAGGTGCTTTTCCGGGAAGCGCTCGGCCAGGTATTCGGAGATCGCCAGCGAATCCCACACCGTGACCTCGCCATCGACCAGCGCCGGCACCTTGCCCGCGGGCGAGTAGCGCGCGATCTCGGCGGCGAAGCTGCCGGTGAACAGGCGCACCTGCACTTCTTCGAAATCAATGCCGGCCTGGCGCAGCAACAGCCACGGGCGCAGCGACCAGGAGGAATAGTTCTTGTTGCCGATGACGAGCTTCATCGTGGGTCCTTGGGGGAGGAAACGGAGGGAGACGGCGCAGGCGCGGCGCCTGCGGCCTGCAGGACGGCGTGGCGGCCGCGCGCCGGACTGGTCATTCTGCCAGTGCGGCCGCCCGCGTCAAAGTGAATTGCGCTAGCAACCGATATGAAATCCGGTCACATAGGGCGCATCGATGGGCGCACCGGGCTGCCGGGCCCTTCAGCGGTGCACGCTCGCGCGCATATGGGTCAGCGTGGTATCGCGGTTGCGCCCGGCCAGCGCGTCGGTCATGATCGACTCCAGGCTGGCCGGATGCAGGTTCAGTTCGGGTGCGATCGGGTGTTCCAGCACATTGTCGAGCTGCATCGAGTCGAGGTTGTCGCGCGACAGCATCGGTTCGCCCGGCATATGCTCCATGATGCTGGCCTGCACCCGTGCCAGCGCATCGGGCAGCGCGATCACCGGGCGCGGATGCCCGGACGCGCGGCCGGCAAAGCGCACCAGCTCTTCCAGCGTGTAGACCTGCGGGCCGCCCAGCTCATAGCCGTGGCCGATCGTGGCCGGGTTCACCATGGCATTCAGGTAGGCCTGCACCACATCCTGCACGAATACAGGCTGGAAGCGCGCATGCGCGCACGCCAGCGGCACCACCGGGGCCATCTGTTGCATGTGGGCGAACAGGTTCAGGAAATGGTCGTCGGGGCCGAACACCACCGAGGGCCGGAAGATGGTCCAGTCCAGCCCGCTGGCGCGCACGACGCGCTCGCCGTCGCCTTTGCTGCGCAGGTACATCGACGGCCCGTTGCTGTCCGCGCCCAGCGCGCTCATATGCAACAGCCGGCGCACGCCGGTGGACAGGCACGACGCCGCAATCTGCCGCACCATCTCCACATGCGCGCTGGCAAAGGCTTCGCCGTAGGGGTCGGCGCGCTCGCCGTGCAGCACGCCCACCAGGTTGACGACGATGCCATCCACGCCCAGCGAGCCGATAGCATCGTCCAGCGCGGCATTGTCGGCCAGGCCCAGCTCTGCCACCTCTACGCGCGGCAACAGCAGCAGGTGCTGCGCGTGCTCGATATTGCGCGCGCCGACGATGATGCGATCCGGGGCGATGGGGGAATCGGGGTTGGCGCCGGGTTCCAGCGGCGCGCCCGAGGCCGAGGCGGCCCCGGCCAGGCGCGAAACGAGATGGCTGCCGATAAAGCCGGCGCCACCGATAACGAGGACGTTGCTGGTCTGCATGATGCCTCCGTGCCGAAAACTGCACGCCGCGGCACCCGGGCCAGCCCCGGGCCGCCGTGTTATCCCGGCAGGGCCCGTCTTGCCCGCGCCAAAAGGGGCGACTTCAGGGCAGGCTGGTAGTGGTCACCGGCGACGGCGCGACCATGCCCAGGCGCGATTTCAGCGACTGCGGCCGGCCACTCATCAATGCAGCATAGTACGTGGCGTTGGAAAGCACATTCTTCACATAGCCGCGCGTTTCATTGAACGGAATGGTCTCTGCAAAGATCGCGCCTTCCACCGGCCGCGCCAGCGTGCTGCGCCAGGCCTTGGGCCGGCCCGGGCCGGCGTTGTACGCAGCCGAAGCCAGCGTCCACGAGCTGTCCAGGTCGGTCAGCACCATGCTCAGGTAATTGGTGCCAAGCAGGATGTTGATATTGGGATCGGCCATCATCGACGGCGAAAAGTCGTTCATGCCTATCTTGCGCGCGACGTACCTGGCCGTGGCCGGCATCACCTGCATCAGGCCATGTGCGCCCGCCGACGAGCGCGCGCTCATGAGGAAGCGCGATTCCTGGCGGATCAGGCCGTAGACCCATGCCATGTCCAGGCCGACATCGTCGGTGGCACGCTGCATGATGTCGCGGTACGGCATCAGGAACCGCAGCGTGAAATCATGTTCGTTGCGGGTGCGGTCGGCGGAATTGACGGTGCGGTCCAGCAGCTCCAGGCGGCGCGCATACTCGGCCGCGGCCAGCAGCTCGCGGTCGCTCATATTGCGCAGTTCCCAGTTCCACTCGCGGTTGCCTTCGAAGCGCAGGTTCATAGCGTAGAACTTCTGCGCCCGCTGAAAACCGGGGCGCGTGCGCATGGCCATGGTCTCGGCGTCGCTGACGGTGGTGCGTGCCGGCAGCGTGATGCGGTTGCCCAGCTCTTCGCTGGCCAGCTGGCCGTAGAAGTTGAACTGGCCGGCGATCTGCTGGAAGTTCTGCTGGGCCTCGGTATCGCGGCCGTCGGCCTTGAGCGCGCGGCCATACCAGTAGATCCAGGCCGGGTCCTTGGCGCGCAGTTCGGGGCGCATCAGCTCCACCGCCTGGCGCACCTGCTTCCAGTCGCCCTGGCGCAGCGCGGCGCGCACGCGCCATTCCTGCGTGTCATCGGAGAGCCACTGGTTGCCGCCCAGGTCCATCTGGCGGCGGTAGTAGCCGGCCGCATCGGGCAGCAGCTTCTTGGCCGCGAACTGGCCGATCACGCCCCAGGCCGCGCCCTGCTCGTCGCGCGACAGCGTACCCTGGGCCGTGTCGAGGTAGGCCACCGCCTGCAACGGGTCGTTGCGCGCCATCTTGACGACGGTGGCCAGCGTATCGCCATCCGCGCGCGCGTCGGGCACCAGCGCGGCGATCTTGCCGGCCAGCGTGACATAGTTCTGCTCCAGCGCCAGCCGCGCCTGGTAGGCGACATCGCTGCGCTGGATCTGCTGGCCTTGCGCCAGGTAGCCGATCAGGTCGACACAGCCTTCGCCGTAGTACTTGGGGTCGCTCAGCACATTGCGCGCATCGGCGGCCACGTTCTGGCCCTTGAGCGCGCGCGACAGCAGCGCATAGCACTCGACCTGGGTATCGTCCTTGAGCGCGAACTGCGGATATTCGACATCGAAATTGGCCCAGTCGCGCTTCTTGCCCAGCACCAGCAGCCAGTCATTGCGCATGCGGTCGGCAATGGCGTCGCCCTTGTAGCGCTGCAGGAACACGCGCACCTGGTCGTCGGGCGCATCGATGCGCGCCAGGCCGCTGGCGTCGAACAGCTGCGGCTTGATGCGGAAGTACTCGACATAGGACGGGACCGGGTAGTCCACCAGCGTGGCCGAGATCGCGTAGGCACGCTCCGCGTCGTTCTTGCGCGCGGCGTCGCGCAGCGCGGCGAAGGCCTCGTCGGGATCGCTCGGGATCACCGCCGCCTGCGGGCGCGACACCGCCTGCGGGCGCTTCTGCGCATGGACGGGCGTGACAAGCAGTGCACATGCCAACGCGATCCAGGCGGCCCGGCCGGCACGCTGCAGATATACTCCCTTCAGCATTCTTTGCTTCCTTGTCGATGACGGCGGCGCCGGCGCCTGCAACCTTGTGCCCAGCCGCGGCTCCGCCGTCCGTGTTTGGTTCGGACGAGGGGCATTATCCCACGCCATGTCATCCACTCCTGTCACGACCGCACCCGACCCCGCCGCCGCCGACCGTCGTGCACTGCGCACGCAGTTGCTGGCGCAGCGCGCCGCCCTGCCCGCACGCGCTGAAGCCGATGCGCGCATCGCCGCCGCACTGTCCCGATTGCTGGCCGGCCTGGCCGTGCGCTGCCTGGGTTTCTACTGGCCGATCCAGCAGGAGTTCGATGCGCGCGACGCGGTCGTCCGCTGGCTCGCCGCCATGCCTGGCCGCAGCGCCGCGCTGCCGTCGGTCAGCCGCCCGGGCGCGCCGCTGGATTTCCACCTGTGGACACCGGACACGCCCATGGCCACCGGCCGCTACGGCATCCCGGTGCCGGACGGCACTGAGGCCGTGGCGCCCGATGCCCTGCTCATTCCCTGTGTCGGTTTCAGCCCGGACAAGTTCCGCCTGGGCTACGGCGGTGGCTTCTACGACCGCACGCTGGCGGCCATGGCGCAGCGGCCAGTGGCGATCGGCATCGGCTACGAAACCTGCCGGGTACCGTTGCAGGCGCAGCCGCATGACATTGCCATGGAATGGATCGTCACGGAATCCGGCCCGTTCTAGCCCGTTCTAGCCGGCTCGGCCTGCGCGCCCCGCACCAGCTCATCCACCAGCGCACGCATGCAGCGCCAGTGCGAGCCCTCCCAGAACACGCGCCGGCACTGGTCGCAGGTAACAAAGCTGCGATGGCGCTCGAGCACCCCCTCCGGCACGCGCCCGGCCGCGCCGGCCGCATCCAGCGCGCGCAGCGGCGCGTTGCAGTCCAGGCACAGCGAGAACGGCCGCGCGCTGCGCGCCAGGTCCAGCCGCGCAAAGATTTCCCGCACCTGCAGTTGCGATTTGATCGCGCGCACATAGCAGCCGTGGGTGATGCCGCGGCGCTTGAGCAGTTCGCGGTCGCGCGTCAGCACGATGCGGCCCTGGTCAACGGCGATGCGCTCGATCTCGCTGTCTTCAAAATGGTTGTCGTAGAGGGTGTCGAAGCCGGTCATGCGCAACAGGTGCGCCAGGCCGCCCAGGTGCGCGTCGGCGACAAAGCGCATCACCCGCAGCGGCTGCTCGCGTACCCGCAGCAGCGGGGACACATCGAGCCGTTCGAACTTGGGATAGACCGAGACCCGGTCGCCATCGCACAGCTGCCGCTCGAACCCGGACGATTCGCCATTGACCAGGATCAGCTCGACTTCGGTATGCGGCACGCCCAGCGCCTCGATCATGTGCTTGACCGTGGCGGCGCGCGCGCAGGCGCAGGACAGGTCACGCCGGCGCTGGTCCGGCGCGAGGAAGTCGTTCAGTTCCTCGTAGAAGCGGAAGGTGGCGGTGACCATGGTGCCGAGTATGGCACTGTCGGCAGATCGGCGCGATAGCGGGACGTTGCCTCAGCCCGCATTCCCCAGCCGCAGCGCCGCCTCCACCGCCAGCTTCGCCCAGGGCGTCATCGCGCCGGGCGACTCCAGCGCCGCCGGCGGCAGGCTCAGGTAATGGCGCATGGTGACCTCGCGCTGTGCCGACTGGTAGCGGAAGGGCTCGCTGCCCTCGGCCTCGAACTTGCCGCGCGTGGCGTCATCCGCCTTCAGGTAGCAGGTGCCGCCCGACACCAGCGCAAACATCAGCCCGTCATAGAACAGGCCATGGCCGCCAAACATGCGCCTGGCGCTGACAGGGACAATGCGCGCCGCCAGCGGCCCCATCAGCTCGAGCAGGTGTTCGATGAAGGGATCGGGGCGGCGCGTGGCCATGGCGGGCTTTACAGCTTCAGGCGCTGCCAGATCGCCTTGGTGGCGCCGGCGGCATTGAGCGTGTAGAAGTGCAGGCCCGGCACGCCCGCGGCGAGCAGGCGCTCGCACAGCGCGGTGACCACGTCCAGGCCGAAGGCGCGGATCGATTCGCGGTCGTCGCCGAAGCTCTCCAGCCGCTTGGCCACCCAACGTGGCACCTCCGCGCCGCAGGTTTCGGAGAAACGCATCAGCTGCGAGCAGTTGGTGATCGGCATGATGCCCGGCACGATGGGCACATCCACCCCCATGGCGCGTACATCGTCGACAAAGCGGAAGTAGGCGTCCGCATTGAAGAAGTACTGCGTGATCGCGGAGTTGGCGCCGGCCCTGACCTTGCGCACGAAGTTCTCCAGGTCGTGGCGCGGCGATTTCGCCTGCGGGTGGTATTCCGGATATGCCGCCACCTCGATATTGAACCAGTCGCCGGTCTCGGCCCGGATAAACTCGACCAGTTCATTGGCAAAGCGGAATTCGCCGATCTCGCCCATGCCGGACGGCAGGTCGCCGCGCAACGCCACGATATGGCGGATGCCGCCGTCGCGGTATTGCTTCAGGATGTCGCGGATGCTCTCGCGCGACGAGCCGACGCACGACAGGTGCGGCGCGGCTTCGATGCCCTCGCGCTGGATCTCCAGCACGGTGTCGAGCGTGCCTTGCTGCGTGGTGCCGCCGGCACCGAAGGTCACCGAGATGTACTTGGGCTTGAGCGCAGCCAGCTGCGCGCGCGTATTGCGCAGCTTTTCCGTGCCCTCCGCCGTCTTGGGCGGGAAGAATTCAAAGCTGTAGTAGCGATCTTGCATGATGGTGGCGCGCAGCGTTGGCGCGGCGCGCGTTGAATGACCCGTGGATGCGCAGTGCCTTCAGGCAGTGCGTTCGCCCAGCAACAGGCTGGCCAGCAGCCACGAGATCACGCTGTACAGGATGGAGCCCAGCAGGGCCGCCCAGAAGCCACCGACGGTAAAGCCCGACAACAGGTTGCCGACAAACAGGAACAGCAGCGCGTTGATGACGAAGATAAACAGGCCCAGCGTCAGCAGCGTGACCGGCAGCGTCAGTATCACCAGGATCGGACGGATCAGCGTATTGACCAGGCCCAGCACCAGCGCCGCCAGCATCGCCGAGCCAAAGCTCTGGATGTGGATCGACGAGATGATGTACGGCAGCACGAACAGCGCGACAGCGTTGATGATCCAGACGACCAGTAGTCTCATGACGGCTCCTTGGACAACTTCAATGGCGGGGTTCCGCCCTCTCCCGTCGCGGGAGAGGGCAGTCCTGGCTTGCGGCGCGGATCAGTAACGGTAGTGATCGGCCTTGTACGGGCCTTCCTTCTTCACGCCGATGTACGCGGCCTGCTGTTCGGTCAGCTCGGTCAGCTGCGCGTTCAGCTTGCGCAGCTGCAGGCGCGCCACCTTCTCGTCCAGGTGCTTGGGCAGCGTGTAGACGCCGACCGGATACTTGCCGCTGTCGCGCTCCTGCCAGAGTTCGATCTGGGCGATGGTCTGGTTGGCGAACGAGCTGCTCATCACGTACGACGGGTGGCCGGTGGCGCAGCCCAGATTCACCAGGCGGCCCTTGGCCAGGATGATCAGCTTCTTGCCGTCGGGGAACTTGACGTGGTCAACCTGCGGCTTGATCTCATCCCATTCGTACTTCTCGATCGAGGCGATGTCGATCTCGTTGTCGAAGTGGCCGATATTGCAGACGATGGCCTGGTCCTTCATCTTCGCCATGTGGTCATGGGTGATGACGTGGTAGTTGCCGGTGCAGGTGACGAAGATATCGCCGTGCGCGGCGGCGTAGTCCATGGTCACCACGCGGTAGCCTTCCATCGCGGCCTGCAGTGCGCAGATCGGGTCGATCTCGGTCACCCACACCTGCGCCGACAGCGCGCGCAGCGCCTGCGCGCTGCCCTTGCCCACGTCGCCGTAGCCGGCCACGATGGCGATCTTGCCGGCGATCATCACGTCGGTGGCGCGCTTGATGCCGTCCACCAGCGACTCACGGCAGCCGTACAGGTTGTCAAACTTGCTCTTGGTCACCGAGTCGTTGACGTTGATGGCGGGGAACTTCAGTTCGCCCTTCTGCGCCATCTGGTACAGGCGGTGCACGCCGGTGGTGGTTTCTTCCGTCACGCCGCGAATGGCTTCGAGGTTGCGGCTGTACCAGGACGGATCCTTGGCCAGCTTCTCCTTGATGGCGGCGAACAGATAGGTTTCTTCCTCGCTGCCCGGCTTGGCGATGAGCGACGCGTCCTTCTCGGCGCGCGCGCCCAGGTGCAGCAGCAGCGTGGCGTCGCCGCCGTCGTCCAGGATCATGTTGGGGGTACCGCCGTCCGCCCAGTCGAAGATGCGGTGCGTGAAGTCCCAGTATTCCTTCAGCGATTCGCCCTTGAAGGCGAACACGGGGGTGCCGCCGGCGGCGATCGCGGCGGCGGCGTGGTCCTGCGTGGAGAAGATGTTGCACGAGGCCCAGCGCACGTCGGCGCCCAGTGCCTTGAGCGTCTCGATCAGCACGGCGGTCTGGATCGTCATGTGCAGCGAGCCGGCGATGCGCGCGCCCTTGAGCGGCTGCGCGGCGGCGAATTCGTCGCGGATCGCCATCAGGCCGGGCATTTCGGTCTCGGCAATGGCGATTTCCTTGCGGCCCCAGCCGGCCAGGTTGATGTCGGCGACGAGGTAGTCTTGCTTCAGGTCGGTCACAGCGTTCATGTTTCACTCCCGGTGAAGAGTGGCACGCAGGTGACGAGTACGGGGAATCTGGCAGCTGTGGCATGGCGCAAGGGCACATGCGAAGCACGCGGATAGGTCGACTCGCCTCCGTGCGAAACCACGGATCAGCGAGCGCCGTTGAAGACAGTCCGAGCCTGGCGGATGGCATGGGGCGGCTGTGCCGCCGGCCGCGCGATGTGCTTCGCTGGCCTCCATCCGTTGCAACGCTCCTCGGAGTGGCGGTATTGTAGCGTGCCCGGGCGCCTTGCGCACCGGCTCCCTCCGATTCCTGCACAGATGATCCCAACGCCACCCCGTACCCTGACCATCGCCGGTTCCGACTCCGGCGGCGGCGCCGGCATCCAGGCCGACCTGAAGACCTTTTCCGCGCTGGGCTGCTTCGGCATGAGCGCCATCACCGCGATCACCGCGCAGAACACGCTGGGCGTGACCGGCGTGCACGCCATTCCCGCCGACATGGTGGCCGCGCAGATCGATGCCGTGGCCAGCGATATCGGCGTGGACGCGGCCAAGACCGGCATGCTGGGGACCGCCGCCATCGTCGAGGCCGTGGCCGCGGCGGCGGACCGGCACGGCATCCGCAAGCTGGTGGTGGACCCGGTGATGATCTCGACCTCGGGCGCGGCGCTGTCCGATGACGCCACCACGCAGGCCATGGTGCGGCTGCTGTTCCCGCGCGCGCTGCTGGTCACGCCCAACCTGCCCGAAGCCTCGTACCTGCTGGGGCGCCGGATCGCGCACCGCGCCGACATGGAGCCGGCCGCGGCCGACCTGATCGCCATGGGCTGCCCGGCCGTGCTGCTCAAGGGCGGCCACCTGGAACACGGCACCGCCGCGGGCGGCCTGGACGACCTGCTGATGCTGGCCGACGGCAGCGTGCGCGTGTTCACGCATGCGCGTGTCGAGACCCGCAACCTGCACGGCACCGGCTGCACGCTGGCCGCCGCGATTGCCGCGCAGCTGGCGCGCGGCGATGCGCTGGAGACGGCAGTGGGCACGGCGCTGGACTACGTGGCGCAGGCCATCGCGGCGGGCGCGGGACTGCGGCTGGGCGCCGGCAACGGGCCGCTGAACCATTTGTTCGCGCCGCGCGCGCTGGGCTGACGGACATGACGATGCTGGCCGATATCGACCTGCGCAGCGACCCGGCTGCCGCGTTCTACCTCAAGCATGAAGTCGTCGACGTGGTGTTTGCCACCGAGCCCGGCGAGCTGATCAGCCGGGAGGGACCCAACCGCTACCAACCTGGCGATGCGCTGATCACCAGCGGCGGCGGCGACCGCTGGTGCGTCTCGCGCGACCGCTTCGACCCCAAGTACGAGGCCGTGCCGCCGCTGGCGCACGGCCAGGACGGCGCCTACCGCAACAAGCCGATCCCGGTGCTGGCGCGCGAGATGCACGAGGCCTTCAGCATCGCGCGCAGCGCCGGCGGCGACGTGCTGCACGGCAAGCCGGGCGACTGGCTGATGCAATACGCGCCCGGTGACTATGGCATCACCGAGCGCGCACGCTTCGAACAGGTGTACCGGCCGCTGCAGGACTGAGCGGCCAGGCCGACGCCAGGGTCAGTTGCCGCCGGCGGACAGCGGCACCAGCTTGAACGCGGCCCGTGCCACGCACACCACGGTGCCGTCAGCATCCTTGACCTCGCCCTCGCAGAATGCAATGCGCGCGCCGCGGCGCAGGCAGCGCGCCTCCAGCGTCAGCTCGCCGCGTGCTGCCGCCAGGAAGTGCGTGGACATGTCGATCGTGATCACGCCCGTTTCCAGCGGCGCATGCGAGCGCGCGGCACCGCTCAGGGTGAAGTCCAGCGTCGCCATCAGCGTGCCGCCATGCACATCGCCGCGGCTGTTGACCAGCGCCGGGTGCGCCGGCAGGCGCGTGCGGCACAGGCCTTCCTCGATCTGCACCGGCTGCAGGCCGAAATAGCGCATCAGCGGGACGTCGATGCCGAAGTAGGGCTTGTCGGGCGTGCCGGGGGCGACGGGGACGATTTGGGGGGCGGTGGGGCTGGACATGATGCGGAATGCTGGGTGGTTGGCCGGGAATGCTCGCTGCCATCATAGCGGCGGGGTCCGGTTTGGTTCCGGTGGCTGGGCGAATGTCGCACAAATCTTGGCTACGCAGCCCGCCGTAGCCAACGCCATGCGAACCAGGCTCCCCTCTTCCACAGGCGGGAGAGGGGAGCAAACCACTGGCTCAGAGAACCTGCCGCATAGCGATCTGCTGGCGGCACGCGGCGCCATCGCTGGCTCCGCGCTCAGGCAGCGGGGAACAGGCTGACCAGGCGGGCCACCGCGGCCGGCACGTCGTCGGCCTCAGTCACCGCGCGCACCACGGCGGCACTGCCGACGCCGACGGCCAGCACCTCGCGCATATTGGCGGCGTTGACGCCGCCGATGCCCACCAGCGACGGGATCACCGGCTGCATCAGCTTCACATAAGCGCGGAAGCGGCCAACGCCCTGCGGCTGGGTCGGCATCACCTTGGTGGTGGTCGGGAAGATCGCGCCCAGCGCCAGGTAGCTGGGGCGGATCGCCGCCACGCGCAGCATCTCGGCATAGCCATGGGTGGAGACACCCAGCCGCAGGCCCGAAGCGCGGATCGCATCGAGGTCGGCGTCCTCCAGGTCTTCCTGGCCAAGGTGGATGCCGTAGATGCCGCTCCGCTCGCCGCCGTTGGCGGCGCGGTAGTCGATAGCGGCCTGCCAGTGATCGTTGATGAACAGGCGCGAGGTCGATCCTTGTGCCGCCGTGGCCGCGCGCGCGATCTCGGCGCGCACCGCGGCCGGGTCGTCGGATTTGAAGCGCAGCTGGACCGTCGGCACGGCCAGCGGCGCCAGGCGTTCGATCCATTCGGCTGTCGGCACCACCACATACAGGCCCAGCGGGGGACACGGCGCGAACGGTGCCGCGGCCTGCTCGGGCGGCACCAGCGCGGCGTGCCGCACGTGCGGGAAGCGGGCAAAGTCGGACGGCCAGTCGGCCGAGCCCGGCTCCCAGGCGCGTGCGAGGCACAGCGCGTCGTGGGCGGGGAAATGCAGCGACAGGCAGGCCAGCAGCACCGCGACGAAGGCGGGCGAATGCGCCTGGTCGGTGTCAGCTGCGACCGAGAAGACCCAGGTGCCCATCGGCGAGCGCACGGTGTCGATCCACTGGCCGCCCTCGCGATCGGTTTCGATCAGCGTGGCGCCCGCCGCGGCCACGCGTGCGATTTGCTCTTGCGAGGCTTCGCCGTCGGCAAGCAGCACGTCGTGGGCGCCGGGTTGCGCGGGCGCGTCGGCCAGGCGCCAGGCCTGCCACGGTTTGTCATCGACGCCGAAGGTCTCGCCATAGTGTTCCAGCACCGCCTGGCGCAGCGGGCCGTCGCTGGCGGCATGCACGGCGCGGCGGGTCATGCGCGCTGCTCCGTGCTGTCGGCGTGCCAGAACGGCATGCCGACCACGGGGGTGCTGGCCTGCGCCACCTCGCGCTCGGGCATCGGCCCGGCCAGGTAGGCGGTGCGGCCGGCCTCAACGGCCTGCGCAAAGGCGCGCGCCATATTGACCGGGTAGGCAGCCTGCGCCACCGCGGTATTGAGCAGCACGCCGTCGTAGCCCCACTCCAGCACCTGCGCCGCGTGCGACGGCAGGCCCAGGCCGGCATCGACGATCAGCGGCGTGTCGGGCAGGCGCTCGCGCAGCACGCGCATCGCGTGCGGGTTGACCGCGCCGCGGCCGGTGCCGATCGGGGCCGCCCATGGCATCAGCGCCTGGCAGCCCACGTCGAGCAGGCGGCGGCACAGCACCAGGTCTTCGGTGCAGTATGGCAGCACCTTGAAGCCTTCCTTGATCAGGGTCTCGGCCACGGTGGGCAGGTTCAGCGTATCGGGCTGCAGCGTGTAGTCGTCGCCGATCAGCTCCAGCTTGATCCACGGGGTCTCGAAGACCTCGCGCGCCATCATCGCGGTGGCGATCACCTCCTGCGCGGTGAAGCAGCCGGCGGTATTGGGCAGCACCGGCACGTCCAGCGCCTTGAGCATCTGCCAGAAGGCCTGGCCGCCCTCGCCAGCGCCCACCGCGCCCTGGCGGCGCAGCGCAACGGTGATCATGGCGGGCCTCGCGGCCTGCACGGCCGCCTCCAGCGTGGCCGGCGACGGGTAGCGCGCGGTGCCCAGCAGCAGGCGCGAGCCGAATGACTCGCCATACAGCACGAACGGGTCGCGCAAGGTTTCGGAAGGTTCGAATGTCATGGGTCAGCCTCCCGTCACGGGTTGCACGAGGTCGATGCGGTCGCCGGCCGCAAGGGGGGTGTTGGCGTGCGCGGCGCGCGGCACGAACTGGCCGTTGACCGCTGCGGCAAAGGGGGGCGCGATCTGCGCCGCGCTCACCGCGTCCGCCAGCGTGGCGGAATCGGCAAGGGCGAGCGGTCGGCCGTTGAGCAGGATATCCATGTCAGTCATGCGTTAGTGCAGCAGCCCGCCTGGCGCGACCATGGTGGCCGCGGGGGCTTCTGATACTGCCTCGATCATGCCAGGCCAGCGCAGCGCGGCCGGCACCGCATGGGCGGCGGGATCGCCCTTGAGCAGCGCGCCCACCACCGCGCACGCGGCCTCGGTCACCGCCGGCGCAATCAGAAAGCCATGCCGGTACAGCCCGTTGACGCGCACCACGCGTGCGCGCTGGTCCACGCGGATCGCGGGCAGGTGGTCGGGCCGCGTCGGGCGCCGCTGCACGTTCAGCTCCAGCACGCGCGCCTCGCCGAAGGCGGGATGCAGCGAATGCGCCGCCGACAGCAGCTCCAGCGCGGAACGCACGCTCATGGGCGAATCATCCTCGCTTTCCAGCTCGGTGGCGCCGATCACGTACAGGTCGTTGGGCTTGGGCGCGATATAGATTGGGTAGCGCGGATGCAGCAGCCGTACCGGCCGGTGCAGCCTGACGTCGGGCGCATGCACGCGCACCACTTCGCCGCGCAGGCCGCGCAGGCCCGGCTTGTTGCCGCCAGGCTGCGCAGGCCATGCGGTGCGCCCACCCAGGCCGCGGCAGTCCAGCACCACGTCGGCGCGGATGCCCAGCGCAGGCAGCGAGCCGGCATCGACTTCGCCGGCCTCCCAGACGCAATGCACCCCTTCGCTGACCGCGCACGACAACAGCGCGCGCAGCGCGCCACGGTTGTCGAGCTGGCCTTCGCCGGCCAGCAGCAGGCCCTGCGGGAAGCGGCCCGCCAGCGCGGGCTCGACTTCGCCCACGCCCTTGCCGTCCAGCGCGCGCAGCCGCTGCGACACCAGTTCGGGCGGCGCCACCGCGCGCACGCGGCTGGTGAACAGCGACATCTCGGCGCGGTCGCGCGCATGCCAGACCACCAGCGTGCCATCCTCCTGGAAGAAGACCGGCTCAGGCAATTCGGCCAGCCACGCGCGCCACAGGTCGACGCTGGCGATGCCCAGGTCGACGATGCGGCGCTCGGCAATGGCCGATTCCGCCAGCGGCGCCAGCATGGCCGCGGCCACATAGGCGGCCGAGCCCGCGCCGTCCGGGCCGGCCCGCTCCACCAGCGCCACGCGGGCGCCGCTGCGGACCAGCTGCCACGCGGCCAGGCGGCCGGCAAGTCCGGCCCCGAGGATGGCGACGTCAAACGACTGCACTGCTGTCATAAGGGGGGTTGTGCCGGACGCGCCATGCGGCCGCGTCCGGCCTCCTTGTTGTCGGTGCCGCCGCGCGGGGCGCTGCGCGGCGGCGGATCATGCGCGGGCATGGGTTGCGACGCCATGCCCGTACTGCCTGTCACGGCATCACGAGTAGATCTTGCTGCCCTTCTTCAGGAACTCGATCGACTTCTCTTCCATGCCCTGCTTCGCTTCCTTGGGCAGCGACGCCGCGTAGTCGCGCACTTCCTGCGTGATCTTCATCGAGCAGAACTTCGGCCCGCACATCGAGCAGAAGTGGGCGATCTTGGCGCCTTCGGCCGGCAGCGTGGCGTCGTGGTACGAACGCGCGCGTTCCGGATCCAGGCCCAGGTTGAACTGGTCTTCCCAGCGGAACTCGAAGCGTGCCTTGGACAGCGCGTTGTCGCGCAGCTGCGCGCCCGGCCAGCCCTTGGCAAGATCGGCTGCGTGCGCGGCGATCTTGTAGGTGATGATGCCCTCGCGCACATCTTCCTTGTCCGGCAGGCCCAGGTGCTCCTTGGGCGTGACGTAGCACAGCATGGCGGTGCCCATCCAGCCGATATTGGCCGCGCCGATGCCGCTGGTGATGTGGTCGTAGCCGGGGGCGATGTCCGTCACCAGCGGTCCGAGCGTGTAGAACGGCGCTTCATAGCAGTGCTTCAGCTCTTCATCCATATTGGCCTGGATGCGCTGCAGCGGCACGTGGCCCGGGCCTTCGATCATCACCTGCACATCGTGCTTCCACGCCTTGGCCGTCAGCTCGCCCAGCGTGCGCAGCTCGCCGAACTGGGCGTCGTCGTTGGAGTCAGCGATGCAGCCCGGACGCAGGCCGTCGCCGAGGCTGAACGACACGTCATAGGCCTTCATGATTTCGCAGATCTCGTCGAAGTGCGTGTACAGGAAGTTTTCCTTGTGGTGCGCCAGGCACCACTTGGCCATGATCGAACCGCCGCGCGAGACGATGCCCGTGACGCGGTCGGCGGTCAGCGGCACATAGCGCAGCAGCACGCCGGCGTGGATGGTGAAGTAGTCCACGCCCTGCTCGGCCTGCTCGACCAGCGTGTCGCGGAACATCTCCCAGGTCAGGTCCTCGGCGATGCCGCCGGTCTTGTCCAGCGCCTGGTAGATCGGCACCGTGCCGATGGGCACCGGCGAGTTGCGCAGGATCCATTCGCGCGTCTCGTGGATGTGCTTGCCGGTCGACAGGTCCATGATGGTGTCGGCGCCCCAGCGGATCGACCACACCATCTTTTCCACTTCCTCGGCCAGCGACGAGGTCACCGCCGAGTTGCCCAGATTGCCGTTGATCTTGACGCGGAAATTGCGCCCGATCGCCATCGGCTCCAGCTCGGTGTGGTTGATGTTGGCGGGGATGATGGCGCGGCCCGTGGCAATCTCGTTGCGCACGAATTCCGGCGTGATGTCTTCCGGACGCAGCGGCAGCCCGGCGCCCAGCGCGTTGCCGGGGTGCTGGCGCAGCAGCGCCTTGTATTCGGGCTTGTCGTACAGCGCCTGCAGGTTCAGCGATTCGCGCAGCGCCACGTATTCCATTTCCGGCGTGATGATGCCCTTGCGCGCATAGTGCATCTGCGACACGTTGGCGCCAGCCTTGGCGCGGCGCGGGTTGGTCAGCTGGGCAAAGCGCAGGTGAGCAGTCGCGGGATCATTGGCGCGGTCGCGGCCATATTCCGACGACAGGCCCTTGAGCACTTCGGTGTCGCCGCGCTCGTCGATCCACTTGGCGCGCAGCGCCGGCAGGCCGGCCTTCAGGTCGATATGCACGTCCGGGTCGCTGTATGGGCCCGAGGTGTCGTACACCGGGATCGGCGGATTGGACATCTCGCCCTTGTCGGTGCGCGTCGAGGTCTGCAGGATCGTGCGCAGCGGCACGCGGATATCCGGGCGGCTGCCGGTCAGGTAGGTCTTGCTGGAAGCCGGATAGGCGAATTTCTGGTCGAGGTCGCTCTCGAGCGATTCGAAGGATGCAGCGGGGGCAGTACGGGCCATGGGTGTCGTCCTCTCTCTTGCGGGGGTGGACGAAACCAGGAGCCTTGTGAGCGCTGCCTGGGGCCTGAGGCCTGGGGCGGCGAGTCCCGGAGGGACTGGAGACTTGGTCTTGTGAAACTTCCCACGCCGGTACTAGCCGGATCGGGTTCGAAGGGACTCTCTCAGCCGCACGGCCCATCCGTACGGCACCCCTGTTTCATCCAACGGGGTGAATTTAAGCACAAGGTGCCGGTGGGCGCCAGTGCCAGTTCCCTGCCGCTGGTGGTGCCACACCTGTGCGAAAAGGTATCGAATCGCGCATGCTGCGCCGCAAAAATCGCCAGCAAGGGGACAACGGCGCACTCAAACAGCGGCGACGTGCTCTACCATGCAGTAAGACGCGTTCATCTTCCGATCCCGCCATGACCGAAGCTGCCACCCACCGCGTGTTCAACCAGGTGCCCGATCTCGCGCACTACAACCTGTTCGCCACCGATCCGGCACTGCGCGGCGCGCTGGAGCGGCTGGGAGGCGGCTGGCATGCCGGCGCGCTGGGCCAGTTCGGCGCGCGCCTGGGCGAGCCGGAAGTCCAGCAATGGGCAGCCGATGCCAACCGCCACACGCCCGAGCTGCACACGCACAGCCGCACCGGCGAGCGCATCGATGCCGTGGATTTCCACCCGAGCTGGCACGCGCTGCTGGGCTTGCTGCGCAGCCAGCAGCTACAGGCCCTGCCCTTCGCCCAGCCGCGCGCGGGCGCATGGGTGGCGCGCACCGCCGGCTACTTCCTGCAGGCGCAGGTGGAATCCGGCTCGCTGTGCCCGCCCACCATGACCTTCGCCAGCATCCCGGTGCTGCGCAAGGAAACCGCACTCTTCGCCGAGCTCGAGCCGCGCCTGTATGCGAGCGAGCACGATGCGCGCGACCTGCCCTGGCGCGACAAGACCGCGATCATGATCGGCATGGGCATGACTGAGAAACAGGGTGGCTCGGACGTGCGCGCCAATACCACGGTGGCGCGCGCGGTGCGCGGCGAAGGCCGCGGCGCGGAGTACGCGCTGACCGGGCACAAGTGGTTCTTCTCCGCGCCGATGTGCGATGCGCACCTGGTGGTGGCGCGCATGGGCGCCGAAGACGGCGCGCTGTCTTGCTTCTTCGTGCCGCGCTTTCGCGACGACGGGAGCAAGAACGCGGTGCTGATCCAGCGGCTCAAGGACAAGCTCGGCAACCGCTCCAATTCCAGCAGCGAGGTGGAATTCCGCGACGCCACCGGCATCCTGATCGGCGAGGAAGGCCGCGGCATCCCGACCATCATCGAGATGGCCACCAGCACGCGGCTGGACTGCGTGATCGGCAGTGCCGCGATCCTGCGCGCGGCCTTTGTGCAGGCGCTGCACCATGCGCGCCACCGCAGCGCCTTCGGGCGCCTGCTGGCCGACCAGCCGCTGATGCGCAATGTGCTGGCCGACCTGGCGCTGGAATCCGAAGCGGCCACGCTGCTGATGATGGAGCTGGGCCACGCCTTCGAGCACGCGGACGATGATCCGCTCGCGGCGGCATGGAAGCGCGTGGTCACCCCCGCGGCCAAGTTCTGGGTCTGCAAGCGCACGCTGGAGGCCACCGGCGAGGCCATGGAAGTCTGGGGCGGCAACGGCTACGTGGAAGAAGGCCCGATGGCGCGGCTGTACCGCGAGGCGCCGGTCAACTCGATCTGGGAAGGCTCGGGCAACATCATGTGCCTGGACGTGCTGCGCGCCATCCAGCGCAATCCCGACGATGCCGCACGCTTGCTGCAAGACCTGTCGCGCCGCGCCGGCGGCCATCCGGCGGTACGCGCAGAGCTGGCGTCGCTGCAGGCTATGCTGCACGAGAACCCCGAGCTGCTGGAAGCCAATGCGCGCCGCTTTGCGCAGGGGCTGGTGCTGACCGCACAGGCCGCGCTCATGCTGGCGCATGCCGATACCGAGAATGCCGAGCTGTTCGTCGCCAGCCGGCTGGGACGCCAGCACGGGCGCGTGTTCGGCACGCTGGATGCGGATGCCGACGTGCTCAAGCGGGTGTTCTCGCGCGGCTTCGAAAGCTGACGATTCAAGCCTCCATCGATTCCAGCACCCGCAGCATCACCCGCGGCGCGTAGCGGATCAGGTCATGCGCGCGCTCGCCGATCATGATGGCGGGCGCATTGATGTTGCCGCCGATCAGGGTCGGCATCACCGATGCATCGACCACGCGCAAGCCCTCGACGCCGCGCACGCGCAATTGCGGGTCCACCACCGCCATCGCATCCATGCCCATGCGGCAGGTGCCCACCGGGTGGTAGATGGTGTCGGCATGCTCGCGGATCATCTCGCGCACGGCAGCGTCGTCGCTGCCATCGGCACGCAGGCCGGCGGAATATAGTTCGCGCCCGCCGAAGCCGGCCAGCTGCGGCTGCGCAAAGATGCTGCGCACGATGCGCACGCCAGCCACCATGTCGTCCAGGTCGCGCGCATCGCTCAGGTATTGCGGGTCGATCAGCGGCGCGCGCCGGATATCGTGCGAGGCCAGCCGCACCTCGCCGCGGCTGCGCGGGCGCAGCACGCAGACATGGCAGGAATAGCCGTGGCCGAAGTTCAGCCGGCGCATGTGGTCATCCGCCATGCCGACCACGAAATGCAGCTGCAGGTCGGGCTCGGGCAGGTCCGGGCGGCTGCGCAGGAAGCCGCCCGCCTCGGCGAAGTTGCTTGACAGCATGCCGGTGCGCTCACGCCGGTAGCGCAGCATTTCAGACACCAGCCGCGCCAGGCCGCCGAACGACACGCCGAACAATTCAGGCACGGCCACGCGCTTGTGCAGCACGATGTCCAGGTGGTCCTGCAGGTTGGCGCCCACGCCGGGCAGGTCATGCACGACGGTGATACCGTGCTCGCGCAACTGCGCGGCGGGGCCGACGCCCGACACCATCAGCAGCTGCGGCGAGCCGAATGTGCCCGCGCACACGATCACGTCGCGGCGCGCGCGCAGCACTTGCCGGCGGCCCTCGCGCACCACCTGCACCCCGGCCGCATGGCGGCCTTCAAAAACAATGCGCAGCGCCTGCGTATCGGTCAGCACCTGCAGGTGCGCGCGGCCGCCGTTGCAGGCCCGGTCGCGCTTGTTGCCACCGTGCAGGTAGGCGCGCGCCGCGTTCCAGCGCTCGCCCGCGTGCTGCGTGACCTGGTACCAGCCCACGCCCTCTTGCTCTTCGCCGTTGAAATCGTCGTTGCGCGGGAAGCCCGCCTGCTGCGCGGCCTCGATGAAGCGTTCGGCAAAGGGGTTGGGGGTGCGCAGGTCGCTCACGTGCAACGGGCCGTTGCCGCCGTGCAGCGGGTCGTCGTCGCTGCCGGCCAGGCGTTCATTGCACTCGGCGCGGCGGAAGTACGGCAGCACGTCGTCCCATGACCAGCCGTCGCAGCCGGCGGCGGCCCACGCGTCGTAGTCGGCGGCACGGCCGCGCGTGTAGATCATGGCATTGATCGAGGAACTGCCGCCCAGCCCGCGCCCGCGCGGCTGGTAGCCGCGGCGGCCGTTCAGGCCTGGCTGCGGCACGGTTTCATAGCCGTAGTTGCGTGCCCCCGCGCGCGGCAGCAGCGCGGCAAGCGCCGCGGGTGTGCGTACCAGCACATGGTGATCGTGGTGCCCGGCCTCGACCAGGGCAATGGTGTCGTCGCCGCTGTCGGCAAGCCGCCCCGCCAGCGCACAGCCCGCCGAGCCCGCGCCGACGATGACGTAGTCAAAGGTGGTTTCCATCTGTCTCCCCGCGAGTCCGCAGGCGGCGCGCGTGCGCGCCCTGTCCGTCCGGCGGATGGCAAGCTGTGAGATTCAGTGTAGGCGCTAGCCCGGACGGTGGAGAAGCCCGGTCGCGCGGGCCGCCGGCGCTGCGCAGACGGGCGTTTGAATTGGCCTTCTGGTAGGAAACTTCCATTGCCACGGCTGGCACGCTACCTTATCGTGCGCGGGAACACACAGACCGCTGCACCGCCACCCGCCGCGATCCACATCCACTTTTCCCGCACGTCCCTTGCCCAGGAGCGCAGCAATGCGAGAAGTCCCCGACCTGTCGTCCGTCTTTGGCGCCATGCACGCCGCGTCACGGCGCGACCAGTTGCCCGCCTGGACCGTGCGCGCCGACCGCCTGCAGCGCTTGCGCCGGCTGGTGACAGAGAACGAGGCTGCCATTGCCGCAGCCATCCACGCGGACTTCACTAACCGGCCGCGGCAGGAAACCGCGCTGCTGGAGGTATTCCCGAGCCTGGGCGGGATCGACGACGCACTGCGCCACGGCAAGCGCTGGATGCGCGTGCGCCGCGCCGCCACTGGCTTCTGGTTCCGCCCGGGCCGCTCGCGGCTGGTGCCGCAGCCGCTGGGGGTGGTGGGCATCGTGGTGCCCTGGAACTATCCGCTGTACCTGACGGTGGGGCCGCTCGCCGGCGCGCTGGCGGCGGGCAACCGCGCCATGGTGAAGCTGTCGGAATACACGCCGCGCTTTGCGGCCTTGTTTGCGCAACTGGTGCCGCAGCACTTTGCGCCGGACGAGATCGTGGTGGTCAACGGCGATGCCGAGGTGGCGAGCGCTTTTACCGCGCTGCCCTTCGACCACCTGCTGTTCACCGGCTCGACTGCGGTCGGCCACCATGTGATGCGCGCGGCTGCCGCCAACCTGACGCCGGTGACGCTGGAACTCGGCGGCAAATCGCCGGCGATTATCGGCGCCGGCGCCGACCTGCCGCGTGCGGTGGAGCGCATCCTGGTGGGCAAGCTGATGAACGCGGGCCAGACCTGCATCGCGCCAGACTACGTGCTGGTGCCGGAAGACTTGCGCGGACAGCTGGTGGAGGCGGCACGCCAGTGCGTGGGCCGGCTCTATCCGGACCTGGCGCGCAACGGGGACTACACCAGCATCATCAGCCCGCGCCACTTCGCGCGCCTGGCGGCGCTGGTGGATGAAGCCGCGGCACAAGGCGCGACCGTGGTGCCGCTGTCCGATGCGCAGCCGGACGCGCAGGCGCGGCGCCTGCCGCCGGTGCTGCTGCTGGACGTGCCCGCAGGCGTCACGGCGATGCGCGAGGAGATCTTCGGGCCGGTGCTGCCCGTGGTGACATACCGCACCCTGGACGAGGCGGTGGACTACATCAATGCGCGCGCGCGCCCGCTGGCGTTGTACCTGTTCGAGCGCGACCGCGGCGCCATCGGCCATGTGATGAAACAGACCGTTGCCGGCGGCGTCACCGTCAACGACACGCTGTTCCATATCGCCCAGGACGGCCTGCCCTTCGGCGGGGTCGGCGCCAGCGGCATGGGCGCCTATCACGGCCAGGCGGGCTTCGACACCTTCTCCAAGGTGAAGCCGGTGTTCCACCAGGCCGGCCTGAACGGCGCCGGCCTGCTCAAGCCGCCTTACGGCAAGACCTTCGAAACCATGTTGCGCCTGCTTTTGCGTTGATCAGGACACCAGCATCGGCCGCCCGAGCATGCGCGACAGCACCGCCTCGGGCGAGTGGGTGTGGTCGGAAATCGCCTGCGGCGCCAGGTAAATGGTCTGCTCCATCATCGCCCGTCCGCGCATGGCCGCGTGCAGCAGCTGGTCGCTGAAGACGATCCAGGTGGAACCCGGCGGGAAGTGGAATTCCTGCTGCGGCACCTTGGCCTGGTAATCCAGGTCGGCCTTGGCCAGGTCATGCAGCTGAAGCATGCGGTGGTCGTATTCCGAGCGCTTGCGCTTGGTGATATGCAGCAGCTTCATCAGCGCCGCCTGCCCCGGCCACATGCCATGGGTCTTGGGCACGAACTTCTGCGCAAAATCGCCGAACGGCTCGCCCACGCGCCATACGCGCGCCGCGGCCGGGTCGATATTGTGGAACACGCGCAACAGGCGCTTGCCCAGCATCGGGTTGGACGGGAACGAGTCCACGTGCAGGCGGGTGTCGTCCTTGCGCCAGCTGACGGGGCGCCCGGCGATCTCGCTGGGCCGCAGCGAGGTGCCGGCGCGCGTCATGTGCGGGATGTATTCCGGGAACAGCGTGCGCACCAGCAATTCGCTGTTGTCGGCGTAGCGGCGGATCAGCGTGTACAGGTCCGCCAGGTCCTGCGGGCTGCCCTGGGCGCCACGCACCGCGGTGTCGTCGGCGCGCAGGTTGATGTTCTTGGACTTGCCGTCGGAATAGCGGCTGTCCAGGAAGCGCTCTTCACCCGGCTCGAAGCGGAAATTCAGGTTCGGGAAGTACAGCACGGCGCCCTGCTCCAGCTCGCGGCGCAGCGTGGCGCGTTCCTCGGCCGTGACCTGCGGCGCCCAGTCGGTATGCGGCTGCGTGCGGATCAGGTTGAGCTGGCCGGCGGTGGCGGGCGGCTGGGTTGACGTCGAGGGGGCAAGGACAGGCGCTTCGGACATGGCATCCTCTGGAAACGGTTACCAGTGTTTGGAGTTGGCCGCCGGCGTGGCGGCTGGGGATGGCGGGATTTTACTCCCTGCCGCTTGTGGTGGCGCCCGGGTCACGCGGTTGGTCGAGTGGGATTGATCGAGCCGGTATGTTTTTGGTTCATTGGCTTGGGGGTATGCCCTTGGTTGTCGTGCTTGGCGGGCTTGGGCTGTTTCGCCGGCGTAGCCGGCGAGTCACTTTTTGTCCGAGCGACAAAAAGTAACCAAAAAACGCGTCGCCTGAGCGGCTGGCAATCCATTCCACGGCGTTGGTGGTTCCCGCGGCGGTGCTTGCCGTTCGATGTGGTTGCCCGTNCGAGCCTGCTACGCCATGTGAGTCAGGGGCAGTGCCTACGTTAACCCACTATTGAACGATCCCCATGCAGGGCGTAGGCCGCCTGCTGCCAGCCGCATCGCGGGGACGCCTACGGCTGCGCTGCGCGCCGGCCCTAAGCAGAGCGACCGACCACTTCCAATCGCGTTGGGTTCGGCATCATCCGCGACCACGCGGTGCGAGCGCAGCGATGCACTCCGTGCCCGGGCCCTCCGACCTGAGATGCTGCGTGCGCGCAGCGCAGCCGAAGGCGTCCCACCGATGGC